>DJML01000108.1 GCA_002436505.1 Bacteroidetes bacterium UBA6491
ACACAATTGATAGCTGAATCTCTTCCGAGACAGTTGGTGCTGAAAACACGCACACAATGGTTGCCCAAAGAGTTGAACACGTGAGAAGCGTTGGTAGTGAAATACTCCTTCGTTCCGTCATCTTCAACATCCCACTCGTGGCTGATGTAGCCAGTAGGATTTTGGTTCACCAAATTAACCAGTGTTCCAATATAGGCTGTGTCAACCATAAAGAAACCAGCGTTCAATGAGGTAGGTAATGAAAGTGCCACACCGTATTCTTCAGTTTCACCGTAGTACAACTGTGAACAGGATTGACCCTGGTTAATAGTGTAGTACTGGTACTCTGATCGAATTCTTAAACGTGTATTGATACTTGAANNCCCTGGTCAGTGTAATCCTGATCACCATTCAGGTCGATCCACACACCAATATTCATGGTAATGGTGGTAGTAATAATGTTACGGCCATTGATCTTTAGTGTAAGATCCGATCCGTAAGAAACTGTAAATGCAGGAGAGGTTGTGATAATGTTGTAATGAAATCCTGTGCTTGTTCCATAAGTGGTGGCATTCGATAGATCATTACATCCGTCACCTGATTTTCTGTAAAGTTGATTCCCGCTCTGATCCTCGAAGATCACCTCTTCGATTGCTGCATAGCGATCCGCTCCGGACCATCCACAACCGTAGTAGTGGACAGGCGTGCAATACTGCGCATTTGCAGAGAACCAGGAAAACAGCACTGTTGCCAACAACAGCGTAAGCTTACCGGCATTTCGGAAAGCATTGTTTCTGAGTCTTGTAAAAGTTTTTTCCATAATAATACTAATCTGTCTCGTTCGAAAGAAATTTAAACCAAATTAAATTTAGAGAACTTCAAATATATAAGAAGTTCTTTTAAATGCTAATTTCAAATTTATGTGTTCTTCAAAAAATAATTCTTTGTCAATCAGATAGACACAACTTTTTCCGAAGAGTTGCAAAAAAATTGAATTAAATTTGAGTTTAATTCTCAACTTGCTGATTTACTGAAACTTAACTTATATTTTCTATTTTGTCGAATATTTTTAATGAAATCAACGACTGATCATAGCTTTGAAAATGTACTGGGGACCCTTAATGAATCTCAGTTAAAAGCTGTCACTACAACCGAAGGACCTGTAATGGTCCTGGCAGGCCCGGGCACAGGGAAAACGCAGATCCTGGCCGCCAGGGCAGGACAGATCATGCAAGGCTCTGACGTGGACGCGTCTAACATTCTTTGCCTTACTTACACTGATGCTGGCGCTGTTTCCATGAGGAACAGGTTAATAAAGTTCATTGGGCCGGAGGCGCACCGTGTTCATATACATACGTTCCATTCTTTTTGCAACTGGGTGATACAATCGAATACTGACGAATTTGCCGGCATCAGTTCTGAGCCGATGTCAGACCTTGAAAAAGTTGAAATCGTTGAACAGATCCTTAATGGTCTTCCGCACGATCACCCCCTGAAAAACCTTAAAGGGTCGTACAGGTTCGTCGGTAAAAATCTGATCGAACTGCTTGATATCATGAAGAATGAAAGCTGGACAGCAGCTGACATCCGTGCGATGCATGATGCGTATCTAAATGAGCTTCCAAACATGGAAAAGGTTCAGTATAAGAGGGCTTTTAAAGGATTTATGAAAGGGGATGTCAATGAACGTCTGTTAAACCTGGAACTTGCCAAAGTGGACAAATTGGTCTATGCTGCTGAGCTCTATGAATCCATGGAGAAAGAGAAACTAAAAAGAGGCCTTTATGATTTCTCTGACATGCTGCTGTGGGTGGCAGAGGCGTTCAGAAATAACGAAAACCTGTTAAGGGACTACCAGGAGCGTTTTTTATACATCATGGTTGACGAATTTCAGGACACCAGCGGCTCTCAACAGAGTCTTATTTATTTGCTGACTAACTTTTGGGAAAGCTCAAATATATTTGTTGTAGGAGATGATGATCAATCGATCTTTAGATTTCAGGGCGCCAATGTTCAGAACATCATAGATTTTCACTCAAAATATGACCGTTTTATGACGCTTGTTGTCCTCACTGACAACTACCGTTCTACCCAAAAAATACTTGACACATCAAAAAAACTGATCTCGCATAACAAAAGTCGTCTGATCAACCTTGATGAAATAGGTGACCTTAACAAAGATCTTATTTCACAAAGTCATAAATCAGATCAACCGGACATCCGGATCATTACCTACCCAAACCCCATCCATGAAGCGGTCGACATAGGAAAACAGATCAGATCTCTTATTGACGGAAATGTTCCTGCTGAAGAGATCGCTGTTATATACAGAAGTCATAAGGAGTCTGAGGAGATCATCCGGTACTTAAGATCTCACAAGGTTCCCATTAAGACAAAGCGAAAAAAGAACATCCTTGAACTTTCTCTGGTATCAATGTATATAGAGGCGCTTCGATTTGTCAGCAAGGAAGCAAGGCAACCAGGTTCGGGAGAAGGTCTTTTGTATAAGATCCTGCACTACGACAGTAATGTTCTGCCTCTGGATATGGCACGCATTAGCTTATGGATAGAACAGGAACGTAATGAAGGCCGCTATCATAAACTTAGGGAGGTGTTTGAAATGGTCAGAGAAGGCAACGGTCCGGCTTTGTTACTTAAAAACTCAAAAGCCATCGCGACCTTCTCCGAAAATATTGAGCGCTGGATCACGGTATATTTCTCCGGTACAACAATTGAACTGGCGGAAAAAGTACTTCATAAAGGCGGCTTTGTTGCCCGTGCGCTGTTATCTGAGAGCAAAGGATTTCTTTTGGAAGCTCTGCATACCTTTTTTGGGTTTATCCAGGCTGAATCACGTAAAGACGCATTTTGTTCCATTGATCAAATCATTGCAAAGATCGATCTGATGAACGAACACGGAATTGAAATGCAGATCGAAGAGATCATCAACGATCAGTCCGGGGTTCAGTTCTGCACGGCTCATTCGGCAAAGGGACTTGAATTCGGCCATGTATTTATAATAGGTTGCATTAAGGACTCATGGGAAAAAACGGTCAGTAAAAAACCATTCGGATTACATTACCTGGTAGAAGGAGATTCCGAACAGGTAGTCACTGAAGAGAATAGAAGACTCTTTTATGTTGCCATGACGAGGGCAAAGACCCACCTGACCTTCTCTAATTACACGCATAAGCTGAACGGCAAATCTCAGGAACGAAGTGTTTTCATCACTGAGATCGAAAACGCTGAGAACGTAATAGCGAACGATGTCAATGCTGATGCCCGGGAAGTTGAAGATTATCTGACCAGAACTGGCCAGAAGACATCGACCAGGATAACGAATATCCTTGATGATGACCTTATTGAAAGCAGGTTAAGCAACTACCACTTAAGTGTTACGCACCTCAACAATTATTTAAGATGCCCGATCGATTTCTACTTTAACGGCCTGTTGCGTGTACCGTCGATGAAGAACAAATACATGTCCTACGGAACAGCGGTGCACACTGCACTCGACCGGATGATCAAGGTGAGGAAAGCGGACGAATACACAGTGGATTACCTCCTAAAGCAGTTTGAAAGGGCCATGACGAAAGAAAGATCTGCATTCACTGAACAGGAATTCACTGACATGATGCAGCACGGCAAATTGTCTCTTGCTGCATTTGAAGAAAAATATCACGATGAATGGTTGCGGCCTGACGATTGCATTACCGAAAAAAGAATCGATAACGTATTAGTCAATGGTGTGCCAATCAAAGGACAGCTTGACAAAATTGAATTGTATGGAAGCGACGTTAACGTGGTCGACTACAAAACAGGAAAACCTGAAAATGCTTTCAGTAAACTAAAGGGCCCTAAAGAAGGATCTGAAGAATCTGCCAAACACGAGGAAAAGTACGGTGGTGATTACTGGCGGCAACTGGTGTTCTATTATCTGTTGGTAGATGGGCAAAAAGAAAAACCCTGGCGAATGATCTCAGGAGAAATGGATTTTCTTGAACAGAACAAGAAGGGAGAATTTGTAAAACACAAGTGGTTCATTGATACTGAGGATATCGAAACAGTTAGAAATCAGATTACTGATGTATATAAAAAGATCATGGGTCGCGAGTTCTCAGAAGGGTGCAATGCTGAAGATTGTGAATGGTGTGAATTTGTACGTGAAATTTCAGTGTGAACCATTTCCCGGCGAATTTTAACGAATACACCACCAATTAAAACAAAATCAATTCTTAAAGGCTTATCTTTGTAGAACAATTCTAAATAACATGACGATCGACGAACTCGTAACAATATATTCTGAAGCAACGCCAAATCCATCTTCGATGAAATTTGTGGCGAACAGAATGATCCTGCCAAATGACAGTATTGATTTCAGGAGCAAGGAACTGGTGGAGAATTGTCCTTTTGCTGAAGTTCTTTTCAATTTCCCCTATGTTAAAGGTGTGTTTATCATGAACAACTTCGTGAGCATAACAAAAGCTGAAGATGTTGAATGGTTTGACATTACGCCGGAACTAAAGGAATTTGTAAAGCAATATCTTGAATCTGGAAAAGAAATTGTGACACAGAAAGCTGAGTTGTCAAGTGAAGAAGAATCCGAGGTCGTACAAAAGATCAGGCAACTACTGGACGACCATGTAAAACCTGCTGTAGAGATGGATGGCGGAGCGATCAGTTTCCGTGAATTCAAAGATGGCGTTGTGACAGTTGAAATGAAAGGTTCCTGCAGCGGATGTCCTTCATCTACAATGACGCTAAAAGCGGGTATAGAAAATTTGCTCAAAAGGATGGTTCCTGGTGTTGAAGCCGTAGAATCAGTTGCAGGGTAAATTATCGTATCAGGTGAACTGATCCGCTTTCAATCAATATTCTTTCTTCTGCGCATGGCGTTTTCAATATTATCTCAAATATGTAGATGCCAGCTTCTACCGGGAAATTATCAACCGTGCCGTCCCAACCCTCTTGCGGGTCATTTGTCCTGAACATCTGTTCCCCCCAGCGATTATGAACAATGAGCTGATATTCAATAGCATCCACCCACGACCCTAACGGTTTAAACTTGTCGTTCAGGTTGTCGCCATTTGGTGAAAATGCGTTTGAAACAATATAACCTCCTCCGTAGTCTGCACGGACGATTTCTGCCTGATCCTCCACTGTTCTGTTGCATATTTTATCGGTGACCCTTACAGAATATATTCCCTGATCATAAACCTGGATCCAGGGCTTGGTACTGCCTGTAGACCAAAGGATATCAAAGTTGATGACATCACGGTTGCCGGCATACAGTTCAACCGAGTCCGTACCGCAAGCCAGGTAAAAACTTTCAGCCAGGTCGACATAAGGTTCAGGTGCCAGTTCAAGTGTAATGGTGTCGCTGTACAGGCATCCGTTAAGGTTCAGAGTCAACCAGTACGTTCCAGGTTCAGAAGCGGTAATAACAGGTGTTATTGCTCCTGTTGACCATATCCTGCTATCTGAATTTTGCAGAGGGTTCAATACACGGTCGACCGCATCACAAAAGACCGAATCGTTGCCCAGGTCAAAATCAGGTATCTCCTTTCCTTCTACGAAGATCGAATCTCTTGTAGTACAGCCGTTTTTTTCAATTTCAAGCCAATGCCAGCCGGTATCTGAAATAGTATAAGTATCGCCAGAAGTTCCGTCTGACCATAAAAAACTTTCAACTTTCATTCTGGAAAGATCCAGGATGTGATTGATGGTACTGCCGCAAATGGATGTATCATTGCCCAGTGACACGGGGGTATACTGATGGTCGATGGTCACTTTATCCCTGAAACTTCCGCAACCGGTAAAAATATCTACATAATAAGTGCCAAATGTGTCCACAATGATCTTGTGCGCAGTATCACCGGTTGACCATAAAAGGTCATACTCTGTGTTAGCGGCATCCAATACCAACTGGAAAGTGTCATCACAGAAAAAGGTATCGTTTACCAGGTTGGTCTTATGCTTAAAACTTTTCGATTCGACGAAAACCCACGAATCTTTTTCAGAATCGTTCACATCAGCAATGGCGAGCTTAATCGTATACCACTCACATGGTATCAGGGATTTAAGTTCGGCCTTAAGAACAATCGTCTGCCCGTCACTTTGAAGCAACTGATAACGCAGATCTGATGTATCATCGTTTTGAATAAAGAATTTTGTGTTCCTAAGGTGGTTAACATTGTCGATGGTCACTTCGGAGGCGGTGCCGGGAATCAGGGCAACATTCTGCTCGCCTACTATTCCGGGACCTGAAATAAAGAAACCGAAGATGTCATTGAATCCGCTGTCAACCCATTCGATATATTCCTCTGAGGCAAAAACATAATTAAAGACCATATTCTCAGTCTGAGGTTTAAAGTCGAACTGAAGCATTGCAGCATCTTTTGTTTTATACGGAATAAAACTTTCAAGCAGAGCACTTCCGGGTTTGCCCATAATGGTAGTATGGCCCACGGCATTGTTTGGGCCCTTTACCCCTGAGACGGCGCCGGAGGAGAGAATAATACCTCTGTCCAAACCCAACTTTGAGGAGTCCCCGTTTTCAAAATAACCGATTGATTTTGCGGCTCCTACATATGAGATGTTTTTTACAGACAAGCCTTCATTGCCAAGAAACTCACCCTGTACAAGCCATTGTGGTGTGAGACTTTCGTCAATCAGCAACTGCGCACTAACGTAAGTTGCTGACATCCACACCCAGCAGGTCAGCAAAACATACTTAATGATATTGTGTTTGAAAGCTTTCACCGATGAAAAAGCAGTAGTATAATCTCTAACTATGCAAGATACAAAAAAATTGCCCTTTTTTTGATAAAAATGTCAGATTTTATAATGGTGACAGGATTTTGGTATTTTTTTGGCAACTTTGCATTTCTGACTTTAATAGCAAAAATGAGAAAATTACTTACGCTTACACTTTTAATTTCATGTGTTCAATTAGCTTTCGGGCAGTTCTATTTCAATGATGAAGGACATGACACTGCACGAGGGAAATTCTCTGAATTTGACATCGAAACGCATTTTGACTTCGTAAATAAAAGTGCTGACACGGCATTTGAATGGAGGAGATATGAAGAAAATGTGCCGATTGGAATGACAACAGCTGTGTGCGACAACAACCTTTGTTACCCTGTTGAGATAAGTACAGCAAAATTCAATCTTCGAACGAATGACTCATTTCCGATGATCCTTCATTTTTACCCGGACAACACATGCGGGAAAGGTTCATTTAAACTTATGGTCTATCCTTTGGCCGACACCAATAACCGAATTTATACACAAATTTTTGCTGAAGTATGGTGCCTTAGCGTAACATCAGTAAAAGCGAACACGCTGGATCTGCATCCTAATCCGGCAAACTCAGAAATTGAGATCACCTTTGGTGCCCTTGATCAATACGATGTAGTTATCTATGACATTAAGGGGCAAAAGATGCTTGAAACAACCAGTTCTTCTCTTTCAAAAAGAATTGATATTGCTGAGTTCAGACCCGGTTTATACGTTGTAGCTGTAAACAGCAAAGGAAGGACATTTACCCAGCGATTCATCAAGAATTAGCATTCTCCTTTCCTGTCAGAACCGCTTGTTAAGGGTTATAACCAACCGGTTGTTTACAGATTTGTTAGTGGCATAATCAACTTCTGTGCTTCGAAGCACGTATGGTTGCGATACATCTGTATAGCGTTCCTGTACCAGTGCCAGATCCAGAGACCAATCCTTTTCAAAGATGCCTACTCCACCGGTAATGAATTGCCTGTTGTAGTTCGTTTTATCTTCGTTGCGGAATGGGGTGCTGTAGTTAGCGACACCACCTCTGAATCGCAGTTGTTTGTACACGAACTCACCTCCCAGCCTTACATTTGCGACGGGTTGATACTTATCCGCTATTATTTCGTTTATATCTTCAAAATCATCATCTGATGATGTCAACTTCATGGTAGAGTAGTCCATAAACTCAACATCTAAAGAAACAAAACCTTTTTTCTCTGCAAAATATGCAGCGCTTAACGTTGTTTTTGATGGAGTGATCACCTGGTATGTGAATTCCCCTTCTACTGTTTTGAAACTATAAAACCTAGTGTCATCGAGAGAGGCTATTAACTCATCATGATATATGTCGGTAAGGGTGAAAACAGTTGGCGTCTGATAACCTACACCAACTCTAATTGCATCTGTTGCACGTATCACCATGCCTAATCGGCCTCCAATTCCTGCACCTGTGGTCTGCAATTTTCTTTTAAACTCATAGAAATCCCATACATTCCCTCCTTCAGGGTCATCATATTCTGTGAATTTGTTCGTTTCTTTATAGTTGACGGAGGTGCCGTGAATATCGCCGCCCAGGTAGATCAGGTTATTATAATTTCCTGAAAAACTCAAGGTGTAATCATACATGTTTCCGGAGGTATTTATCAAATGTTTTTGACCAATATTCCTGTATGCATCATCGATGGCCGCTTTATATGACTTTTCTCCGGCACTGTCGATCAGGTAGGCCTCCCAGAACATAGGTTCTATGTCATAAAAGCCTGAATTCAATTCATCTTCCTTGGCGCCTATTTGGCCTACTGTATATCCACCGGCAGATTCTGCCCAGTAATCCAGCATAGAAGTTTTTGAATTTGTTGAGCTGTAACTGATCGTTCTGTTAAAATCGCCAACACGTACAACTGACAATCCCAGGTTTGTGTTTATCCACCCAGTAGTGGCTGGTTTTCGATCCTTATATTTTCTATTGGTAAGTACCACACCAACAGAAGGAATATTGAAATTATAAAGGTTGAACCTTGTAGAATTTCCTATGTAATCCGACGTTGCCTTGGAATTCAAGGTCCCCAATGACATGGAGAAAGCTGAATTCTTATATTGAGCCATACTCGCCGGGTTAATTGTGATGGCGCTAAGGTCCGACCCAACTGCCCCAAAGGCGCCTGCCGTGCTCCATCCTCTTGCTGTATATCCGATGCCGGGCATTGAAAACCTTAGAGCATCAACGTCACTTTGAGCCTGGGAAGCCAGAGTCATCGCTACCAAGCATGTTGTTAAGATCTGTCTTTTCATTTTAGTATCAAATTACTGAGTGTGTGTTTTTATTTCAAAAGTTAGTCATTCGCTGACCAATTCTGGTCATGACGTACGTGCAAATTGTTTAGGAATTACTACCGTCTTCTTCCGCTGGAAGAACTACCGGAACTTCTGCTCCTGCTTCCTCCTGAAGATCCAGAACTTTTAGACGGCGCTGAATAGCTGTTCGACCTGGAGCTGCTGCCGCTTGATGATCCTGAAGAGCGTGAAGGTTGTGAGTACGAGTTCGAGCGTNNCACCTGACGGACGTGAGGGTTGTGCGTATGTTCTGCTACTGGTACCACTTGAAGATCGTGAAGGTGTGCGAGGCGCATATGTTGACGAACTGGTACCTCTTGAAGACGTAGTCCGTCCGTTTGCACCGGCAACATTGCTTCCAGACCTGGTAGCCTGAGAAGTTGTTGTTCCAGAAGATCGTGCTCCTGTGACATCATTATTACGGGTGGCTGTCCCTGCAGTTGACCTTACACCATTCTCAGTGCTTGTCATTCTATCGTTTCCTGAATTTCTGTCTCTGACATTACGGTCATCAGATCTTTGTGCTACCATAGGAGTTCTGCTACCTGCAGCCGGCCGACCTGATCTTCCATAGGTTGGAGAATTAGTGCCTACCCTTTCCCTGGACTTGTTAACTCTATTGTGTGATGACCCGAATCTATTGTAATCATGACCACTTCCTCCATAATAGTTATGGTGATGGTGTCCTCCCCATCCTCCATAGCGACCACCATACCAGTTGTTGTATCCGTAGCCCCATCCCCATGAAGGGTATCCGTAACCATAACCGTAACCATAACCGCCGCCATAGCACCAGGGATTATTCCATCTGTTGTATCCATATCCATAATATGGGTAACCCCATCCTACATTGTAACCTACATAAAGGCCGGTCCAGTTATTCCATCCTATTGACCACCCGCTGCGAGGGTAACCATAGCCGTAACCGTACCATGGATCAAACCATGGATCATAATAAGAATATCTTGATCCGTAATATCGCGAGTTATACCTGTTATCACCGTAAGCATCGCGATATCCATCGGTATAACCAGATATATAATCTTCGCCATTTAATCTGTTAAAGTGATCCTGGTATGAAAAATCATCACCGGCGATATTCTCATTTCCTGTGTAATCGTCGGTACCATAAACTTCATTGGACGACGGAAGTTCATTATCATCGGTCCTGTCTATTTTATTGTATGATGGTTCCACTTTATTATACTGTGGTTCATACCTCTGCTGTACAGGTTTTTTTGTTTCAGAATTCGCTTTAGCGATCGCTTCATCATCTGCCGGCGTGTAATACACATCGTCATATAAAACATTGTCACTCTCGCTGAGGCCAGATAAACTGGAGCATCCAGACAGAACTCCTAAGATTGCAATTAAAAATAAATTCGTTTTCATATGGCATCGAGTTTAATGTACATAATACATGCCGGATGGTTAAATTTGCCCCGGCTGTAATTATATAAACAAATTACATTCCAAAAGTTGAGAATATGACATTTGAAAAGATAAAACGTGAAGAAGATTATTCTAANNAGGGGATGCATGGTAATAAAGCCTTATGGATTTGCCATTTGGGAAAAAATGCAAGGAGAACTGGACAGGATGTTCAAGGAAACAGGTCATTCAAATGCGTATTTTCCACTCTTCATTCCGAAGTCATTTCTCAGCAAAGAGGCGGAACATGTTGAAGGTTTTGCCAAGGAGTGTGCGGTGGTCACACATTACAGGTTAAAGGTTGATGAGGAAAACGGAGGAGTTGTGGTTGATCCTGACTCAAAGCTCGAAGAGGAACTTATTGTCAGACCTACATCAGAGACCGTAATATGGCATACCTATAAGGACTGGATCCAATCATACCGTGACCTGCCGTTAAAATTAAATCAGTGGGCCAATGTTGTACGATGGGAAATGCGGACCAGACTTTTCCTGAGAACCTCTGAGTTCCTATGGCAGGAAGGCCATACCGCTCATGCCACAATGGATGAGGCTATTGAAGAAACAAAATTAATGCTCGATGTGTATTCACAATTTGCTGAAGAGTTCATGTCAATTCCAGTCATAAAAGGTGTTAAAACAGAGAACGAAAGATTTGCCGGTGCCGTTGACACTTATTGTATAGAAGGATTGATGCAGGATGGAAAGGCATTACAGATGGGTACTTCACATTTTCTGGGCCAGAACTTCGCAAAAGCATTTGATGTAAAATACGCATCCAAAGAAGGAAAACAGGAATATGTATGGGCGACAAGCTGGGGAGTTTCAACAAGATTAATGGGAGCTCTGGTAATGACGCATTCTGACGACGACGGACTTGTTTTACCTCCAAAACTTGCACCTATTCAGGTCGTTATCGTGCCTATTTACAAAAACAACGAAGAGTTCAATGCCGTTTCTGAGGCGGCACTATCAATAAAATCTTCCCTTGAGGCCAAAGGTATTTCAGTGAAATTTGATGATCGGGACACTCATAAACCGGGTTGGAAGTTCGCTGAATATGAACTTAAAGGCGTACCTGTAAGAATCGCTATCGGTCCAAGAGATCTGAAAAACAAAACTGTTGAAGTAGCAAGAAGAGATACAAAGGAAAAAGAAGTGCTGCAGATCATAGATCTTGACCACAAAATAGTCAATTTGCTGGATCAGATTCAGAACCATCTGTATCTAAAAGCTGAGAATTACAGGGACAACCAGATCACACTTGTGAACACATGGGATGAATTCAAAGAGGTCCTCAATAAAAAAGGTGGATTTATAAGTGCACACTGGGATGGTACATCAGTNNGTAAAAGAAGAAGCAGGGAAATGTGTCTATTCCGGGAATCCTTCGAATAGGCGGGTTTTGTTCGCTATTGCCTACTAGGTATTAAAGTTTTTTGAGCATAATGCTCAGTGGTTTTTGTGGGAAAAACTAAGCCCTATCTTCGCCGGAATGAAAGCAGCCTTTTACGACGCATTGAATTTTAGCCGGGCACTGAAGCCTCGTCGCATGGTCAACGCGTTAAAGGTTATCAGCAGTTATTATCTTTCCCGCGGGATAAAAAAAGACCTTCATGCCGGATTCCCTCTAAGCATATCCATTGAACCGACAACTTCATGTAACCTTAGGTGCCCGCAATGTCCCAGCGGTTTGCGTTCCTTTTCCAGGCCAACGGGTATGCTCGAAATGGATCTGAACAAAAAGGTAATAGACGAATTGAAGGACTATCTAACCTACATAACGTACTATTTTCAAGGCGAGCCGTACCTAAACAAAGATTTTCTGGACATGGTCAGCTACGCTTCCAAACATCATATATATACTGCCACGTCTACCAATGCCCATTATTTGAATGATGAAAATTGCGAAAGGACCATTGAAAGTGGGCTGAAAAGACTAATCATAAGTATTGACGGCATCAATGAAGAATCATACTCCAAATACAGGATAGGCGGGCAGCTTAACAAGGTTTTTGAAGGAACTGAAAATATGGTAAAGTGGAAAAGAAAAACCGGAAGCAGGTATCCATTTATCATATGGCAATTCATTGTATTTGAGCACAACCGGCACGAAATTCCCGAGTTAAAGAGAATTGCATGGGATCTGGGCGTTGATAAACTTGTGATCAAGACCGCGCAGATCTATGATTTTACATCAGGAAATGAAATGATACCGGAAGAGGGAAAGTTTGCCCGTTACAAAAAAGTGAATGGAGGGTATCAAATAAAAAACAAATTACTCAATCATTGCTGGCGTTTATGGAGCGGATCTGTAATCACCTGGGATGGAAAAGTTGTGCCATGTTGTTTTGATAAGGATGCTTCCCATGAGATGGGAAATCTCCGGGAACGCTCATTTAAAGGAATTTGGAACGGCACCTCCTACAGTCATTTCAGACAGGCGATTCTTCGATCAAGAAAGGAAATTGACATTTGCAAAAACTGCACTGAGGGCACTAAAATTTGGGCTTAACCTTAAATGTCATAATAATATCAAGAAAAAAAATGAAAACCTTTGTTATTTATTCATATTCCCTTAATATTGCTTTGTTTAGGTCGTGAGAAAAGACCGGATTTAATTCCGAAATAGCAGACAATATGAATAAAAATTTACTTGCATTCTATTCATTACTTATTGCTTGTGTAATAGGTGCAGACATTGCAAATGCACAAAGCTATTCAACCAAATATGGTGTTGAAATAAATGGAGGACTCCGTGAATATGGTGGAGATAGAGGTCGACGTTTCTTTATGATGAGGCCTCCTGACTATCAAGCCATTGGTGCTTCATTTGCTTATTACGTTAACCCTTCATTCGATGCGACTATTTTTGGTTCGGTCGGAGATTTAGGACACAGGGACTTTTCGTATCCCGTTAAGCTTGGTTTTACCGCAAGGGTTACCGATGTAATGCTTGGTTTAAGGTACAAATTCGCGAACGGGTATCTGCTGGAAGAAGGTTCAAAGATCAAACCTTATCTGTATGCCGGTTGGGGTGCCATGCAATCGGTTTCACGAATTGTTCATGATCAACCAGGGTACATTGGCAATTCAGTAAACAGAAGTTGGATAGCAGCGCAATGGACCGCTGGTGGTGGTGTAAGATATGCGATCACTGACAACATCGACATTTTAGCACAAAGCTGTTTCAATTATACCTACGATGACAATTATGATGGTCTTCCATTCTCTCTCAGCAGGGTTAGGTTGAATGCACTTCATGATATGTACCTTTATCATTCGTTAGGTGTAGCGTATAACTTTGGCGCCAATGAGGGAGCTTATAAGTTCTCAGGCACTGAGGAAGAAGTTCCTGAAGAACTGGTAGAAAGAGTTAACCTGGCCGCAAGAAGCATTCAATTCGAAACAGCCAGTGACAACATCAAACCTGAGTCTTATGCTGAACTTGATACTATTGCTGAGATCCTGATGGAATATCCGGCCCTGCAAACTTTAATTGAAGGACATACGGATGATGTTGGAGACGAAGAGTCCAATATGGATCTTTCGCAAAGACGTGCCAATTCTGTTAAAAGTTATCTCGCCAGCAAAGGTGTATCAGACTCCAGGATGACGGCTAAAGGTTATGGTGAAACACAACCGAAGAAAAAGAATAATTCTGATGAAAACAGAGCAGTAAACAGACGAGTAGAAGTCAAGCTCTATTATAAAAATTAGATCATAAGATTCAACAAAAAAGGCCATTTAAAAAAATGGCCTTTTTTTATTTGTTAAACTGATCATTCCAGCCTCTTTTCCAAAATAGCAATTTCATCTCTTAACCTTGCTGCTTCAAGAAAGTCAAGCTCTTTTGCTGCCTTCTTCATCGCTGATCTGGTGAGATCAATTGCCTTTGATATTTCTGTGGTGGTCATGTATTTGATCACAGGATCGGATGCAAGGGACAATCTCTCTTCCTCTATGTAAGGAACCGGCCCTTTCGGAGTTTTAGCATCCGCGACAGATGTCTGATCAAAGATATCCTCCTTGCTTTTAATTATCGTAGTTGGCGTTATTCCATGTTTTAAATTGTATTCGTGCTGAATTGTTCTTTTTCGTTTATTGTCGTCCACAGTTTTGCGAATGGCATCGGTTATCTTATCAGCATAAAGAATGACCTTACCCTCGGCATTTCTCGCTGCCCGGCCAATAGTCTGTGTTAGCGAACGTTGCGACCTCAGGAATCCTTCCTTATCTGCGTCTAAAATAGCGACCAGTGAAACTTCCGGAAGGTCCAGCCCTTCACGTAATAAATTTACTCCTACCAGAACATTGTAAACACCTAATCGAAGATCACGCAGAATCTCAACGCGGTCGAGCGTTTTTACCTCGGAATGAATGTACGCTGAACTTATCCGGAGGTCCCGGAGGTATTTATCCAGTTCTTCAGCCATTCTTTTAGTCAACGTGGTCACAAGCACCCTGCCGCCCTGTTTTACATTTTCATCGATCTCTTCCAACAGGTCATCTACCTGATTGCTGCACGGGCGAATTTCCAGTTCGGGATCAAGGAGACCGGTGGGGCGAATGATCTGTTCAACTATTACACCTTCAGATTCTGATATTTCATAATCTGCCGGAGTTGCACTAACGTAAATGGTCTGACCTACCAGTGATTCAAATTCATCGAATTTCAGAGGCCTGTTATCCATTGCTGCAGGAAGTCGGAATCCATACTGCACAAGATTCTGTTTCCTGGAGCGATCTCCGCCGTACATTGCTCTAACCTGTGGAATTGTCACATGGCTTTCATCGACGATCAGTAGAAAATCCTCAGGGAAATAATCGATCAGGCAGAAAGGTCTTTCCCCTGGTTTACGCCTGTCCATGTAGCGGCTGTAATTCTCAATTCCGCTACAATAACCCAACTCCCTGATCATTTCAAGATCATATGTTGTACGGTCCTCGATGCGTTTTGCCTCCAGCCTTAGACCTGTTTCATTGAAATACTCAACCTGCTTGACCATGTCATCCTGAATCTCATTGATGACCGTTTTAAGCCTTTCTCGCGGTGTGACCCACATATTTGCCGGAAATATTGCAACGTTATCGAGTGGATTTAGCGTATGACCTGATATTGGGTCGATCTCAAACATCTCTTCGATCTCATTACCAAAAAAAGTAACCCGAATAGCACGGTCGTCATACGCCAGGTAGATATCGACATTGTCGCCCTTTACCCTGAATGTGCCTCGTTTGAAATCGCTTGTTGTCCGGGCATAAAGGCTTTCCACCAGTGCATATAGAAAATTGTTTCTGGTCAGCTTTTGACCTTCTTCCAGACGAATGATGCTACTTTCATAGTCCGTTGGGTTTCCTGCACCATAAATACATGAAACGGATGCCACCACAATAACATCCCGTCTGCCTGAAAGTAAGGAAGAGGTTGTACGCAACCTGAACTTTTCAATTTCCTCGTTTATGTTAAGATCTTTCTCAATGTAAGTATTGGAGGATGGGATGAAGGCCTCCGGCTGGTAATAATCGTAATAAGAAACAAAATACTCAACTGCATTTTCCGGAAAGAATTGTTTGAATTCGCCGTAAAGCTGGGCAACAAGTGTCTTGTTATGGCTAATTATCAATGTCGGTCGCTGGACCTCCTGGATCACATTGGCCATGGTAAATGTTTTTCCAGACCCGGTAACCCCTAAGAGAGTTTGGGCCGGTACTCCCTCCTTAATTCCTTCAACCAGCTGTCTTATCGCTTCCGGTTGATCCCCGGTTGGTTTAAATTCTGAAGAGAGATTAAATTTCATGTTCTCAAAGATAACTATGGATAAACGAACATCCTGTCATTGCACCCAAATGTATGTTCACATAGGTTGTAAAAACAATGTTCATCTGAAAAAGTAAAGCATTTTCAACGTTATTTGCGTTTGAATAAATGAAAAAACTCATCATTGGAACAACTGATTTCATCGACCTTCCAGATCTGGGGGTTGAGGATCTGCCTTGTAAAATAGACTCGGGGGCAGATACTTCAGCGATACATTGTGAGCGGGTGAAGATAAAAGAGATCAATGGGCAGGAATATTTATCATTTAAACTGTTTGACAGAAGACACCCTCATTATACCGGTAAAGAAATACTGACTAACAATTATATAGAGAGAAAAATAAGGAGTTCTTTTGGTGATTACGAATACCGTTATCAGGTAAAACTAAAGATACGAATCTTCAAGATTGACTTTTTTACTTCCTTTAATCTCTCGAACAGAAAGAACATGAAATATCCGGTGTTGATCGGTAAAAAAACCCTTCGAAACCGGTTTATCGTCGATGTGAGCAAAAAGGACCTGTCGTATCAGGCAAAGATTGAAAAATGAATATTGTAATATTATCACGAAATAAAGAATTGTATTCCACCAGGCGTCTGGTTGAAGCGGCAAAGCAGAGACACCATGACGTAAGTGTGATCAATCACGCCAAATGCTACATGGCAATAGAACCTCATAATCCGGCAGTTTATCTTGGCGATCATGAGATTAACGATGTTGATGCCATTATCCCCAGGATCGGAGCTTCTGTAACCTTTTACGGCAGTTCCATCATTCGCCAGTTCGAGATGCAAAAGGTGTTTACTACAACCTCTTCGCTCGCTCTGCTGAGATCAAGGGACAAACTTCGAAGTCTTCAGATCCTTTCCAAGTCAGGGGTTGGAATACCTCATACTGCCTTTGCAAAATACCCCAGTGATATAAAAAATCTCGTCAAGCAGGTTGGAGGAGCTCCTCTTGTGATAAAACTGCTACAGAGCACACAGGGCAAGGGTGTTGTTCTTGCAGAAACAACCAAAGCTGCAATTTCTGTTATCGAGGCTTTCTACGGTCTTGAAGCAAACATCATCATCCAGGAATTTATCAAGGAGGCCAAAGCAGAGGACATAAGGGCATTTGTTATTGACGGTAAGGTTGTAGGTGCAATGAAAAGAACCGGCAGCAAAGATGATTTCAGGTCAAATTTGCATAAAGGGGGCACAGCAGAAGCAATAAAGCTATCACGCTCGGAGAAATCTATGGCTCTAAAAGCTGCGAGAGCTCTTGGGTTAAATATTGCAGGTGTCGATATGTTAAGATCCGCCAGAGGGCCGCTTGTTATCGAAGTCAATTCATCACCGGGTCTAGAAGGGATAGAGACCACCACAGGAATTGATATCGCCGCTCAGATCATCAAATATGTGGAGCAGAACATTGGATCTTCCGACAGAAAGCAAAGAGATAAGATTGGTGTTTAAGAGATAAATACCATTATCGTTATATCATTTGCTCTTCGTATATGCCGTTGATCTCATCAAGAATGGCGTGGATAATTTCAGGATCGTTCTCCTGTACGAGCCTCATTCTTATTGGTTTGAAATCCGTATATCCTTTAAAATAGTTTGAGTAATGACGGCGCATCTCAAAAACCCCGCGTACCTTTCCCTTCCATTTTAACGATTCATTGAAATGTTGCCTGCAAACGTCCACTCTTTCAGAAGTAGTCGGTGCTGCCCTATGTGTACCCGTTAAGAGATAATGTTTGATCTCGCGAAAGATCCACGGATAACCGATGGCCGCTCTTCCGATCATTATTCCATCTACATTGTACCTTTCTTTCATTTCAAGAGCTTTTTCAGGGGAATCCACATCTCCATTACCAAAAATCGGTATTTCAATGTTGGGATCATTTGCAATGTCACCAATGAGGCCCCAGTCAGCTTCGCCTTTATACATCTGTACCCTCGTTCGCCCATGAATAGAAAGTGCTTTTATTCCAATATCCTGAAGTCTCAGGGCTACTTCGTGAATGTATTTCGTACTATCATCCCAGCCCAGCCTGGTTTTGACAGTCACAGGTAAATGAGTGGATTCAATCACCATTTTGGTCATTTCCACCATTTTAGGTATATCTCGGAGCAGGGCCGCTCCGGCACCGCGACAGGCTACAGCCTTCACCGGACAACCAAAATTAATATCTATGAGATCAGGATTTGCTGCAGTTGCAATCTTTGCGGCTTCACGCATCACATCGATCTCTCCACCAAAGATCTGTATACCAATAGGACGCTCCTCCTCAAAAATATCCAGCTTGTGAGTGCTTTTGACCGCATTCCGTATAAGTCCTTCAGATGAGATAAACTCAGTGTACATCAGGTCTGCACCGTTTGCTTTGCATACGCTTCTGAAAGGCGGATCACTCACATCTTCCATCGGCGCTAGCAATAAAGGGAATTCTCCCAGCTCAATGTTCCCGATTTTTACCATTTTTGCAAAAGTACTACGCGAACAAGTTGCAGAACAAACCAACATCACAATATTTATCTCATTTTCTGATTGCTATCGGAACTATGATGGTTTGCATGTTCATATTTGACATGATAGCAGTAACATTAAGTCAGCGGATTTTTGGTATCGACCCACATGCTGTTTTAGACCTGGAAAATCAGATCGAGCTAAACCGGAATAATGTGAATTCCGCCAAATTGTACATGGGGCTTGTCTCTTTCGGTAGTTTTATTTTGTCATCCATTATTGTAATCAGTACGTTCCGAAAAAAATTGTTCCCCTTTACGGTGCTGGATAAACCCCCGAAGCTGGTCAATGTCATCATTGGAATCCTGTTATTGATCACATCTATCCCTCTTGTTAATTGGTTACTGGACATAAACAGGAACATCCCTATCCCCTCGTCGACCTTAAGGCAGTTCCTTGAGCATCAGGAAGAGCTCAATAACTTTACCTATGATGTTATATTGACCGGTAATACAGGAATTGTAGTGTTGCTGAATATTTTCCTGGTAGGCCTGTTGCCTGCTCTTGGAGAAGAGTTGTTCTTTCGAGGGATCATGCTGAGGATCTTTAAGTCTTTGACCCGAAACATACACCTGGGAGTTTGGTTATCCGCTATTCTGTTCGCAACTCTGCATATACAGGTATTCAAGATCGTTCCAATGATCCTGTTAGGTGCCCTATTCGGTTATGTATACTACCTGTCCGGTTCGTTATGGATCACGATAATAATGCACTTTATCAACAATTCCATTGCTGTGATAATCGACCACCTTGAAGAACCTCATACTGGTGGAAACCTGATGCTGAATGACCAGGCATGGTATTATATTGCATTGAGCATAGCCCTGATCGCTTTTCTCTTATTTAGCCTGAAGAAGTATAATCCTAACCCTCCTGACCTGCAAATTGAATAATCTAAGATTACGCATAACTACCGGAATTGTATACCTGGCTCTGACCATTTCAATACTGCTTTGGGGCAGGAACGAATTTGTCATTCTTTATCTTTACTTTCTTTCGCTTTTGTGCTTCTACGAATACCTGAAGATCAATTTAAAGTCAACACGGTTTATTGAGTTGTTGCCTTCTTTGCTAATAACGCCTGTGGTTTTCTCTTTGGTTCTTTTCAATCAGAACTCATATATCAGCACGGGATCCTACACATACATCCTGCTCTCTTGTCTGTTCATTCCAATCGTACAGCAACTTTTTTCAAAAAGACAAGATCCGGTGCACTACCTTGGGGTGATCTATACCGGTTATATTTTGGTTATCATACCATTTGCAATGCTTTGTCAGATCGCTAACCTCGAATACCCTGGAAGTGACATCAATGGCCTTGTCCCCTACACCCCAGTTATCGTACTTGTTATCTTTATCTTCTTATGGGTAAGCGATAGTTTCGCTTACGTGGGTGGTAAATTGACAGGCCGGACAAAACTGGCGCCGGGCATTTCTCCAGGGAAAACAATTGAAGGGTTTGTTTCCGGTTTAATAATGACAAATGTCAGCGCCTTGATCCTTTCACCATACTGTGATCCGTTTCTGTCAATGAACGAGATGATAATACTGGCAAATCTTTGTGTTATTTCAGGTCTTGTCGGCGACTTATTGATCTCTCGATTCAAGCGTTCTCTAGGCATAAAGGACTCCGGAAAAAGCCTTCCCGGTCATGGTGGTTTTCTCGATCGTTTCGATTCAATGCTCATCGCAGCCCCAGCAGCATATTTTTATCTAAGGACCATTTTAATGTTCAATTAAACGGGTGATAATAAATTCTTAAATGAATTTGCTTGTATGACTGGAATAAATAATAGTTTTGTGCAAGGATTAGAAGATACCAATGACGGTAAAATACAAAGAACCTGCTCCGATAGTTGATCATTTGAATCCGTTAGATTCGATGATGGAGCGTTTTTCCGAGGCTGCTGAGATTCTCGGACTTGATGAATCCACCTACAACTCCCTAAAATCACCGGAAAAAACGGTGGCGGTTTCACTTCCTGTAACAATGGATAACGGGAAAATTGAAGTCTTTGAGGGTTACAGGGTTGTTCACTCTTCAAAATTAGGCCCTTCCAAAGGAGGGATTAGGTATGCGCCTTCCGTAAATCTTGATGAGGTCAAAGCCCTCGCAGCATGGATGACATGGAAATGCGCCGTAGTTGGCATCCCTTACGGTGGAGCCAAAGGGGGCATCAAATGTAACCCAAGAGAAATGTCTGTCGGAGAACTTGAAAGACTTACAAGATCTTACACGGTAGCTATGTCTGATATTTTCGGGCCCGAGAAAGACATTCCTGCACCAGATATGGGAACGAATCCACAGATCATGGCATGGATAATGGACGAATACTCCAAATTGAAAGGGGTTGCCAGTCCGGCCGTAGTCACCGGAAAACCACTTGTTCTTGGTGGTTCCCTGGGGCGTGTTGAAGCAACTGGAAGAGGTGTTATGGTTTCTGCCCGTACTGCAATGGGGAAATTGAAGATAAACCCTGCAAAAAGTACAGTTGCTGTTCAGGGGTTTGGCAATGTTGGTTCAATATCTGCTAAACTTATGGCTCTTCAAGGATGCAAGATCGTAGCAATTTCAGACATTTCCGGTGCATATTACAATGTTAAAGGCATAGATATTGATGAAGCGATCGCTTATCTGAAAAACTACAGCGATACGCTGGAAGGATATAAAGGAGCTGAGAAAATAACCAATGAGGAATTACTGACGCTGAATGCAGATGTGCTAATTCCAGCAGCATTAGAGGATCAGATCACGGAGAAGAACGCTTCTAAGATCCAGGCGAAACTGATCGTTGAAGGAGCCAATGGACCCACTGCTTCAAATGCAGATAAAATATTAAACGAAAAAGGGATCATCGTTGTTCCGGACATCCTTGCCAATGCTGGAGGTGTCAGCGTTTCATATTTTGAATGGGTACAGAACCGACTAGGCTATTTCTGGACCGAAGAAAGGGTTAACAGAAGAGCTGACAGGATCATGAAACAAGCATTCGAAACGGTTTATGCCGCATCACTTAAATACGATGTAAGTATGAGAATTGCAGCTTATATCGTTGCAATCGATAAAGTCGCCAGCACCAGACAACTGCGCGGAACATATTAGAATGATACACCGCGAAGGTCACATTATACTTCTGATAACATTTTTGTCTTTGTTGATTGTCAACACCTTGACCTTGTTATGGACTGTTTTGGCTGTCCAGATCCTGGTGCTGATTGCTTCTGTTGTTGTTCTTGGTCTGTTTCTGCAATTTTTCCGAAATCCAACAAGAAACACGGTGGTCAACCCGGGCCATGTGATCTGCCCTGCTGATGGCAAAGTGGTTGTTATTGAGGAAGTGGAAGAATCGGAATATTTCAATGACCGTCGAATTCAGATCTCAGTTTTCATGTCCCCTTTTAACGTACATGTCAATAGAAATCCTGTTAGCGGAAATGTGACCTATGACCAATATCATCCAGGGAAATATCTTGTAGCATGGCACCCGAAAGCATCGACGTTGAACGAAAGAACTACGTTGGTGATCAAGAATGATAGAGGGGTTGAAATCCTGTTCAGGCAAATAGCAGGAGCCGTTGCAAGACGGATCCGGTATTATATTCACAAAGGAGATCAAGTTGAACAGGGACAAGAAATGGGTTTTATAAAGTTTGGGAGCAGAGTTGATATTTTTATTCCTGTTGGAAGTAAAATCAATGTAAAACTTGATGATAATGTAACAGGAGGAGAGTCTGTACTTGCCGAATTGGATTTTTAATTTGGCTATATTTGAATAACAAATGAAAAAGATTGTTTTAACATTTATTTTAGTTGGCGGCTTTTGGGCGCTAAGCTCTGCCCAAGCCACAAATACTTCAGTTAAATCTTCGAAACCTGAGGTTTCAGAGAAGTTAGAAGCGAAGCCAGCCAAGGCGGCGTCAACTGAAAAGAAAGCAAATAAAGCCAAGAGTTGCTGTAGTCCTTCTACTACGAAAGAAGCATGTGACCATAAATCATCCTCATCCTCTTCATGTTGCCATAAACCATCAGCAACTAAAGAAGATTAGTTATAAATGGGATTAGGTCAGAAGGAAAAGGAACTGATACGCTCCCGAATTCTGCTTAAACTGCGCGGACTGGAAGAGGACATCTACCACCTCAAAGAGATCACAAAACCTGTTGCTCCAGAAAATTCCATTGGGCGAATCAGCCGCATGGATGCGATCAATAACAAAAGTGTTAACGAGGCTACGCTTAGAAATTCCATTGAACGAGAGTCTAAACTAAAGGTCGCTCTTAGTGAACTTGGCTCTGACAATTATGGTTTGTGCCGAAAATGTGGCAACCTGATCGAAATGGGCCGTCTGTTGATAATCCCTGAAGGAAAACTGTGCATGCAATGTTTAAAAAGATAATACGCGCATTGATAACATTGTAGTATGAATAAAGATCATTTGGTTTCTGGACTGAGTAAATACCTGCCTGAAAAAACGGCACCTTACGTTGTGGAGCAATTGATCTCTCATCAGGTAATCTTCACTATTTCAAAACCACGTAGAAGCAAGCTTGGTGATTACAGACCTCCTTTCAAGGGCCTGGGACACCGGATAAGTGTGAATGGCGACCTGAATCCCTATCATTTCCTGCTTACAACATTGCATGAGTTAGCACATCTTGACTGTTGGGAAAGATATAAAAGTAAAGTATCCCCTCACGGGGATGAATGGAAATCCGCGTTTCAGGAACAACTTTTCCCTGTAATGAAAAGCGAAATTTTCCCTGATGATGTTCATCTGGCAATCAACAAGTACATCGGAAAGCCAAAATCAAGCAGTTGCTATGATCCAGCTTTAGTGCGCACACTTCAACAATACGATGCCCCGGATGGTATGATATTTGTCTCGGATATTCCAGTTGGAAACAGGTTTATATTGCCTCCGGATCGGATATTTGTAAAAGGAAACAAAATACGTACACGGTATAAGTGTATAAGCGAAAAGAACAACAGACCCTATTTAATCAGCTCTGTAGCAAGAGTTCATCCACTATGAAAAGATCATTATTCACATTATCAGTCTTTATCGCCTCATTTGCATGTTCATCAGGACAAAAGGATATCTCCTTTGACAAATATTTTGATATTCTTTCCGTTTCTGATGTCACTGAAGTAAAGAGTCAGGACCTTACTGGTACTTGCTGGAGCTATTCAACAACCTCTTTCATCGAATCGGAGCTCCTGCGTCTTGGAAAAGGCAAATGGGACCTCTCAGAGATGTTTGTTGTGCGAAAGATCTACCTTGATAAAGCTGAGAAATATCTTCGTTTTCAGGGCAAGGCCAACTTTAGCCAGGGCAGTTTAGGCCATGATCTGCTCAGAGTCTACCAAATGCATGGCATGATGCCGGAGTCAGCATACTCAGGATATAATGGGCAGAAAAGGCACAACCATACCTCCATGGAAAAGAGCATGAAGGTTTATCTTGATTCCATAATTTCTGCGGGTGAAATTGAAGATGGCTGGGAAAAAGAACTCAACAGGATCATGGATAATTCAATGGGTGAATTGCCGGTTGAATTTGAGATCGACGGCAAGACATATACAGCCAGGACATTTGCTGACGAAGTCCTGCAACTTAACATCAATGATTATGTGGGATTTACATCATTCCAATATCAACCTTTTAATAAGCAGATAGTAGTAGAAGTGCCTGACAACTATTCCAGGGGCAAATACTGCAATATTAGCCTAAGTCAAATGGTTGAATTGATGAAAAATGCCCTATCTCAGGGCCATACGATTGAGTGGGACGGGGATGTCAGTGGAGGCGGTTTTAACCCCAGTGTCGGAGTAGCTGTTTATGCACCTGATTCAGTAAGTTATAAATCGTTAAATGACAAGCCTGATGACCATGCATATAACAGTTCCGTTCGTCAAAAGGAATTTGATTCATATAAAACTACAGACGATCACTTAATGCATATCACAGGACTTGCCAAAGGGAAGGACAACGTCACTTATTTCATTACAAAAAACTCGTGGGGGGATGCAATTTCCTTCGGAGGTTATTTGATGATGTCGGAAGCGTACATAGCTATGAGAACGGTTTGCATCATCGTTCATAAGGATGCCGTCCCTGAATCGCTGAAAAGCATAGTTTTGGGTTCCTGTGCATGTAATGAGTAGGTTTTATTCACCTAACTAAATACTTCATCTTATGTTATTTAACCATTTTTTCACTGGAAGTGTGGAAAACCTGATGGTTTCTTTATAACTCAGTAAAGTATATTCGATATAGAAACGCCTATGGGAATAGTAAAGGAATTTAAGACATTTGCCATGCGCGGTAACGTGATCGACATGGCGGTTGGTATCATTATTGGTGCTGCCTTTGGGAAGATTGTATCTTCATTGGTGATTGATGTCATTATGCCTCCGATCGGTCTTATTCTTGGCGGTGTAGACTTTTCAAGTCTAAGTGTCGTCCTTCAAAATGCCGTTATGGAAGGGGATCAGGTGATTTCAGAAGCAGTAACTCTCAATTATGGTGTATTCATTAATACCGTAATTGAATTTCTGATCATCGCATTTGCAATTTTCCTTGTCGTACGTACCATGAACAACCTAAAGAAAAAAGAGGAACCTGCTCCCGCTGCGGATCCGGGACCTACTGAAAAGGAACTGCTATCAGAAATTCGCGACCTATTGAAAAAATAAGAATTTCTGCTTTTTTCACTCTAAGAAAAGCCGATGTCATCCATCGGCTTTTTTATTTTTCTCCCTCGCAGTGAGGTAATCAATTTCAGTTATAAGCCCTTTAACTCACTTACCAGTTTGGTAAGTGCCGCTTTGGCGTCACCAAATAGCATCGAGGTATTGTCGTGGAAGAACAGCTCATTTTCGATACCTGCATATCCGGGTTTCATGGACCTCTTGTTAACGATCACATGTTTAGCCAGTTCTACGTCAAGTATAGGCATCCCGAATATTGGACTTGAGGGATCATTATGAGCGGCAGGGTTCACCACGTCATTTGCTCCGACAACCAAAACCACATCAGTATTTTTAAACTCCGGGTTTATGTCGTCCATTTCAACCAATTTATCATAATCCACATTGGATTCTGCAAGAAGTACGTTCATATGGCCCGGCATTCTACCTGCCACTGGGTGAACAGCGTATTTAACCTGTACTCCCTTGCTCTCAAGCAATTGTTCAAGTTCATGAATCACATGTTGTGCCTGAGCCACTGCCAGTCCGTAACCCGGAACAATAACCACGCTTCGGGAATAATTCATCAGAACTGCTGCGTCAGTAACACTCATTTCTTTAATAGAACCGGTAATCTCCGAGCCTCCTTCAGCAGTTTCACCAAAGGCCCCGAATATAACGTTCTTCAACGGACGGTTCATGGCCTTACACATTGCAAGGGTAAGTATGGTACCTGCTGAGCCTACCAGGATACCACCTGTCAGCATTACCATATTGCCATAAAGGAACCCACCAAAAGCAGCCGCCAGACCAGTAAATGAGTTCAATAATGAAATAACAACAGGCATGTCTGCTCCACCAATTGGGATAACGAACAGAATACCGTACAGAATGGCTGCACCAAACAGAATATAGAGGAAAACCGGATCCTGAACCTTTGCTACCACAAGATAAATGGCAGCAAAGATAATAGCAGCCATTATTGCCGTGTTGAGGATGTTGTAACGTGGCAATCGAATTGCCTTGTTCATAGTGCCGTTAAGTTTTGCCCAGGCGATCATACTGCCCGAAAAAGACACACTACCGATAACCATACCTGCCACAATGAAAGCAACAGACTGTGGGTCACCAGAATTATGCGGAAACTCGATCAGACCAATCAATGCGGCACAGGCGCCACCCATACCATTGAACATCGAAACCAGTTCAGGCATTGCGGTCATTTTTACCTTTTTTGCGGTGATCCAACCAGTTATTGTTCCAATAGTTATTGCTATAAGTATCAGCACGTAGATCATAGGATCTACCGGTCCGGAGTGTCCGGGTTTATAGATCAGCAAAGTCCCTGCTATAGCAATTCCCATCCCTATCGCTGCAATTGAATTACCTCTGCGGGCAGTCTGGGGATTTCCAAGCCTTTTTAAGCCTATGATAAAGGTTAAAGAGGCGATCAGATATATTATTTCTAACAGATGTTCCATTTTTTCTTACTTCTTCTTTTTAAACATCTCAAGCATTCTGTCAGTAACGACAAATCCCCCGACAACATTCAATGTACCGAGAACTACAGCTAAAAAGCCCAATACCAGTGCCGGAACATTTTCCATCCCTGTATTTAGCATTACCAGTATAGCTCCTATTATAACTACCCCATGAATAGCATTGGCTCCTGACATAAGCGGCGTATGCAATACTGCCGGTACGTGTCCGATCACCTCTACTCCGACAAAAATCATCAGTACGATGATGTAGATCATTTGGAGCACACCGGGGTCTTCAAATAATGCAATAATCTTTTCCATATATTCTATTCTGAAATTCTAACTTGTCCTTTGTGAGTTATCAATGTGGCATTGGTGATCTCTTCTTCCAATTCCAACTTAAATCCTTCGGCCGTTGCCAGATGTTTAAGAAAATTCTCAACATTTTTAGCGTACAGTTCACTGGCATTTGTTGCCAGAGTTGATGGCAGATTGCTTTTTCCTACGACCCTTACCCCATTGATCTCAACGATCTCATCCAGTTTACTTACTTCGCAGTTACCACCTTGCTCCACAGCCATGTCAACGATCACAGCTCCGCGTTTCATTTGCCTTACCTGTTCCTCTGTGATCAATACAGGTGCCTTTCTGCCCGGCACAAGCGCCGTTGTTATAACAAGATCCGCACTGAACAATGATTTATTAACTGCTTCGCGCTGTTTTTGCTGATACTCTTCTGATGCTTCCCTGGCATAACCTCCTTCAGAACCTACTTCTCCTTCCACGGTAATGAACTTTCCGCCAAGCGATTCACATTGCTCTTTTGTTTCCGGACGAACATCGGTTGCTTCAACTACTGCACCGAGTCTTTTAGCGGTGGCAATGGCCTGTAATCCTGCAACGCCAATACCGTAGATCAACACCTTGGAAGGAGTGACCGTGCCGGCAGCAGTCATCATAAGAGGAAAGATCCGCGTTAGCTCATTTGCACCCAGGATCACCGCCTTATAACCTGCAAGATTGCTTTGCGAACTCAGGACGTCCATGCTTTGTGCCCTTGATATACGGGGTATGGCATCCATTGAAAAGGAAGAGACCCCTTTCGCGGCGAGTTTTTCGATCAAACCTGTATTGGTCCTGTGAAAAAGAAGGCTGAACCAATACTGGCCTTCCTTTAACTCATCAACAGTACTTTCATCAGGAGGGTTTATTGCGATCAGGACATCACTTTGGGCAATAACTTCCTGCCGTGATACAATGGCGCAATCAACCTCTTTGTACATTTCATCATTGAAAGCTGAAGCAAGTCCAGCGTCTTTCTCCAGCACACAGGAATGTCCTTGCGCGATCAGTGTTGCGGCAACTTTTGGAGAGATAGATACCCTTTTCTCTCCCTGCCTTGTTTCTTTTAAAATGCCTAATTTCAAAACTAAATGAATTTCGGTAAAGCTAATTTTTTTATCACTTCAAAAAACTGTTATTTCTCATTTGCATTTTCAGGCATGAGAACAGTTACAAGATAATCCCCGGAAAGGTACTTTTTAGCAATGGATTGAAGATCTTCCGCAGAAAGATCATCTATCGCTTTAAGCTTATCGTCCGGTGAACTGAAATCATCATTGTAATACGCAGTATTTCTCAAATGATTCAGCCAAAATCTATTCTTTTGAACGTTCTGTTCAACTTCTCTTATTTGTGCTTGTCTGACCTTTTCAACGTCTTTATCGTCCGGGCCTGATTCTATTATTTTCCTCAGCTCGCCAATTGCTGCATCCGTTAATGTATCGACATTTTCAGGACCACATGGGAAACCGATCGCAAAAATCAATCTGGTGTAGACATCTCTTGACACATAGCCATAGGCACTTGTTCCATAAACACCGCTCATTTCCTCTCGTAGTTGCTCGATAAGCTTGATTGTAAGTAATTCTCCCAAAGATTCCAGGAGATATGCCTCTTTTTTATCGTACTTAACTTCCTTAATAAAAGATATCCGAACGCTGCTTTTTTGGTCCAGACCTTTATTTACAACAAGTTTATCAGGTGCTGAACGTGCTCTCATTCCGACATCTTTAGCGACTTCTTTGTTTTTTGATGAAGGAAGATCACCTAAGTATCGGGTGCAATGATCTTTTAGAACATCAACATCAAAATTTCCTACAAAAACAAAGGTGAAGTCGCTGCCATATTTGAATCTTTCCTTATAGATCTTATATATCTGGTTATA
>DJML01000091.1 GCA_002436505.1 Bacteroidetes bacterium UBA6491
CCCGTTGTCAATATCTACCACAAAATCTTTTTTCTCCATCCCAGGAGCTGCTAATTCAACGACAAATTCGGTATCTGTTTCGGTGATGTTGGCGGCAGGTATCTGAGTGTACAACTGGGTATTCCATGTTGGAAGTCTTAACATTGGTTCATTGAAGAACCTGTCAATGTCAAATAATTCAGATAGGTTGCTTTGGAATGATGGCATAATCCCCAGATCTGAACGTCTTTTTGCTGGTTTCATAATTGAAATTAATTAAGGTGAAATAAATTACTTTGAACTAACTACGAATGCCTCTCGGTTAACGGTTTCCAGAGCTAATTTGCTTAGGTCTTTGTCAATTGCTTTCTCAATCTCAAGCGCATTATGTAAGCTAGTTGCTGTTGTTTCTTGTCCAATATTTTTAGCGTAGGCTGCCAATGAGCCAAGGCTGGTGATGTTAAAGTGGTTCAACCGCTGAATGCAACCGATAATTGCAGCATCCCGAACATGTGAATCAGGACTTCTTTTGATCAGGCTTCTGGTTTGTCTGATTATTGATTCACAGCATTCACTGGTTTCTCCTTCCGGGCTAAGATTCAATCTTGTAAAAGCATTTTGAATCTGATGGTTCTGTTCTTTTGCTGACTTAAGCTGTTTTTGAAGCAATGTCTGCAAATTTTGATTGGTCACTTGTTTTTGAATCCCTGGCAGTTCTCCCTGCAACTTTCTTGTTGCATCAAAAAGTTCTCTCCCTTGCTCAACAAACAAGTCCTTTAGGTTTTGGATCTCTTTGTTCATAATTGACACTTTTTATGTTAATACTCTATTGTTTTTACATCCGGTTCAGGACATTCATCAATTATTTTAAGTGGGATAATACCACTAAGTTATTTTAGTATATAGCCGGAAACAATGATCTAGATTACACGCGTCAGTGACAATTATCAGAACCGTGCGTTATTGATTGAAATCCAATTCAAATCATCAGCTAACCTTTTAACAAATGTGGTTATGAGATTTATCAATCAAATGAAAGTCACAGAGGACAAAAGTTTAAATTTTTTCTTTCCTTAAATAGTGCAATTGTACGAGACCGGAAGGGTATTGCTTGCTGGATTTCAATACAAGGTCCATTTGAGGTGTCTCCCCAATGAATAACCTTTTTCCATCACCCAAAATGACCGGAATGACTGAAATTACAAATTCGTCAATTAAATGTTTCTCCATCAGAAGCTTTACTATTTGCCCGCCACCGTCGCAATAGATGTTTTTCCCTCCTTGCTTCTTTAACTTGCTTATCAATTCTTCTATCGGACCATTGTAAAAAGTCACTCCGTTTTGATCCTTAAAGTTGCCTCTGGTAATAACATAACAGTCATGCTTTTCAGCAGGGGGAAATGACCCGCCGGTGAGATTTACAACAACATCATAAGTCGTTCTTCCAACAACATACGTATCGACCGTGTCATTAAAATCGGAATAACCATAGTCTTCTCCGTCCTTTTGCACCACTGAGAGCCATGACAGGTCATCATTTTTTGTTGCCAAAAATCCGTCCAGACTCATACTTATAAATAATACTACCTTTTTATCCATTGTTGCCTATAGTTCCTTTACGGTCGCTTTTCAATTGTGATTCTTAGAATGAAATGCGAAAGTGCAACAATTATCTTCTTTTTAAAATCAAATCAATAACTGCAAGGATGACTGCAACGCCTAATAGTGAATACGCGATCCACCTGTCTTCGAACACCATACTGAATATTACCAGTAGTATGGAGATCCTTGTCAGCATGGACATTTTTTTCTTATTCCCATTTTTTCTTGAAAGGAACATCAGAACAGCAAGGGCAATGAGTATCGTCAAAGCCAGGAGAAGGTATAAATTCGAATCGTTCATGAAATAATTGTACTTCCTTCTTACATCTTCACCAAGTTAATTAGACCAAAACAATGCAATTTCAAACAAAACAGAGGTATCTGTATATGGACCCCATTTGACCCTGCCTGGATGAATTCTATAATCTTTTAGAATCGCCAATGCGAAGCAATAAAGTTACCATTTTTACTAAAAAATAATTAATCTTAATAACTTAGTGCCATAACACGAATTTCAAATCATCGTATAAAAAATGAAAAACCCGGCAAATTGGGACCGTTCAGACCTGCATTCGCATTTGCAAAGTGCATTGGACCTTGAACTATGGACGATTCCACTCTATCTTAATTCTTTATACAGCATAAAGGACCTTTCAGAGATCAAGCGAGAAGATTTTCCACCATCAGCAAAGTTGATATTCTCTGTGGTTGTTCAGGAAATGTTGCATGTGGAGCTTGTATGTAATCTTTCAAATGCACTTGGTTATTCGCCAAAGTTCAAAATGCCGCAGTACGACCCTAAGATCGGTATCCCGTTCATACAACCGGATCCGGAAATGTTACCGGAGAACATTCGCGATTACCAGGTACGATTCAATCCTCTGGGAGCAGAAGCACTAAAACTCTTTTGTGCTATTGAACTTCCTCATCCTAAAAGGATCGCAGATTGGGAAAACGAGGACAGGTACAGCTCAATTGCTGATCTGTACGAGGCATTGAGAATAGGCATCGCTGCCCTATGGGATAGCTGCTACGTCGGGCATGAAAACAACAAAAGACAAAAAGACAATTTCAAGGAATATCACAGACAGAAGGGCCATGGTTTCAGCATCGGGATCGACTCTTTGGATGAAGCGCTCAATGCGATCGAAGCCATTGTTGAACAAGGAGAAGGAGCTGACAGCAAACATGTTCCTGCAGAATTCAGGCCACCGCAATATCACAGGAGCAGTCAGTCCGATATAGCGTGGTATAAAGATGATCTAAGCCATTATCAAAAATTTCGAATTCTTCTGCATTCGTATGACAAGTTACCTGAGACCTATCCTGTTAATCCTTCTAAGGATTCATTGGCAAAGAACGAGACCATGAAGCGGGCATTTTATGATGTATGGCATTTAATGGAATTAAGTTTCAACTCCGAAGGCAACGACATGGATGGACAATTCTGGAGACAAATGCCGGTTATCGCTGATGCCCTCACAGAGGTATGGAAATCCGGGATGTGCCCAGAACTGTAACAGGTAAATAATTATTTTATGGCCATTTACCCTGGCAGGGATCAAAGTACCGCGTCCTCTTCGATCATTCTGAATTGCCTGAAATGGTGTTGCATATGTTTACGTTGAAAACGCAACCATCCTTCTTTATCAAGCTTACCAAGTATTGGGTGAACTGATATGGCATCCGGATTTGCATCGTAATATTTGAAGAAATCGGATATTTCCATTAGAAGCTGCTGCTTTGCCGCATCAAGGTCCTTTTTACGCAATGGCCACAGACCATCCTTTGGCATGATCGGATTTTTAACGTTTTGTTCAAATTCTCTTTCACTGAAAAGAAAATCACGATGTTCTTTGAGTTCATCTTCGCTCACCGCTAACCTCGCCGCAGCATTGCCGTTAGATACCCTCCAGCTGCCTACCACGTGTTCCAACATATGTTGTGGAGTTAGAATTCCCCATGATGGCTTTGTATCGCTGTTTAGTTTATCCAGTACACCGGGCAACTCGACTTTTAGAAATTCTATAAAATCATTCATCGTTTTACAAGTAATAACTCAAAGGTATTATAATGATCGATGGCTCAAAATCTTTAAATATCGCATGCCAAGATATTTCTTTTGTTGCTCTGGGCATCGTACATCAAAAGAATAAATTATTCAGAAATTTGGCAGAATTCATTCCAGAATTCCGATTATGTTTCCATCAACTTAAAACTCTGTCAGTTCTCCGGGGCCCTCTTATGTCTTAACACAACTACCTCGACATAAAAGATAAGGTCTTCAGCAATGTTTTTAATATGATCCCCAGCTCTTTCCAATTTCCTTATAACTGAAAAAAGATACAATGCTTTGCGGGTGATCTCAGGATCGCTTTTAATGAACTCAGTGATGATCTCTGAGGCATTTTTATTGATCTTATTCAGTTTGCTGTCTTTTTGATATACCTTCCTTGCCAGTTTGGTGTCCTCTTCAACGATGGCAATTTTTATATCCTCCAGCATAGATATGACTACGTCAAACATCTTGAAGACCTGTGTTTTGTCCAGTAAATCTTCACTTATCCGATCGTTTTCTTCAATAACATAATTTGCAATCCCATGTGCATAGTCACCAATCCGCTCGAGATCAGCAATGATCTTAAGAACTGCCATTACAAGACGTAGGTCAGAAGCCACAGGATTGAACAATGCGAAGATATTCTCACAATCCCGGTCAATGCTAAGTTCCATTGCGTTGATCCTTGCTTCGTTATGTACCACCTCTTCGGCAATATCCACATCCATAGTCAGATAGGCCTCTTTCGCCTTTTGCATCTGACTTATGGTCATTTTTGTCATGGAAACCACTGCTTCCATTAATTGCTCAAGTTCTTCTTCCAAATGTGTCATAATCGTCTTTGTTAACCGAATTTACCACTGATATAGTTTTCAGTCTGTTTCTGTTTTGGATTTGTAAAAATTTGCTTTGTTGGTCCGAATTCAATCAATTCACCCATATAAAAGAAACCTGTCTTATCACTTACCCGTCCTGCCTGCTGCATATTGTGAGTAACAATGAGAATGGTATACTTCTGCTTAAGCTCATGGATCAATTCTTCGATCTTGGCGGTGGAAATAGGATCAAGTGCCGATGCTGGTTCATCCATGAGAAGAATTGAAGGCTCTACTGCCAGCGCTCGTGCGATACACAATCGTTGTTGTTGCCCCCCGGAAAGTGCCAGTGCGCTTTTATTCAGGTCAGCTTTCACCTCCTCCCAGAGCGCAGCCTGCTTAAGGGAGGTCCTTGCCGCATTATCGAGAATTCCTTTGTTGGTTATTCCCTGTATTCTGAGTCCATAGACCACGTTCTCATAAATTGATTTAGGAAATGGGCTTGGTTTTTGAAACACCATCCCGACCTTTTTCCGTAACTCCTCAATTTTAGTTTTCTTCTTGTATATTTCTTTGCCTTCAACGTATATCTCTCCTTCTTTTCTGAAATCACTTATATAGTCATTCATACGATTGAAGAGTCTCAGGTAGGTGGATTTACCACAACCCGAAGGACCGATGAAAGCAGTGACCGTATTTGCTTCGATCTGCATGTTTATATTGCTAAGGACCTTATTGGTTCCGTAGTATACATTAACATCCCTGGTTTCTAATTCGTAATTTGATTTGCCTTTCTTCATTGCATAATAATCTGTTTACACTTGTATTTGGTCAGTCTTTTTGTGCCCGGTATCTGATATACATTGCGACGCCATTCATCAGGAAAACAAAACCGAGCAATACGATGATTGCGGCAGCCGCGTTTACGACAAATCCGTGCTGAGGCCTTGTTGCCCAGTTATAGATCTGAATCGGCAACACGGTAAATTCATCCATTGGAGATTTTGCTACAAATGGGACATAGGCCAGGGCACCAATAACAATCAATGGGGCTGTTTCTCCAACTGCTCTTGACAAAGCCAGGATAACCCCAGTTATCAGGCTGCTGGAGGAAGCCGGCAACAATTGTTTCCAGATGGTCTGCCACTTTGTTGCACCCAGTGCGTATGAGGCTTCCCTGATCGTATTCGGGACTGCTTTTAGAGCCTCCCTTGTGACAACTATTATTATAGGTAGTATCAGAAGGGCCAGGGTAAAACTACCTGCGAGCAGGCTGCCACCAAACCTAAGCATACGTACAAAGATCTCAAGTCCCAGAATACCGTAGATGATGGATGGGACACCTGCAAGATTTGCAATATTGATCTCGAAAAAGCGGGAAATAAATCCCGGTTTTACATACTCTTCAAGATAAATTCCGGCAGCAATACCGAGAGGAATAGCGATAAGTGCCGTAAGCATGAAGATCCATGCAGTACCGACCATTGCTGTAAGAATACCTGCCTTTTCGGGAAATCTT
>DJML01000117.1 GCA_002436505.1 Bacteroidetes bacterium UBA6491
AATGTGAAATTTATACCGCATGGTGTAGATACAGACTTCTTTAGGCACTCTAAAGCAAATTGGGATCCAAATGCATTTTTATTTGTTGGTCAACATCTTAGAGATTTTGACACCCTCAGCCGGATAGTACCAAAAATAATAAAAGTCTTACCTGAGTTTAGGCTAACCATTGTCCTGCCAGGTAAAATCCATTCTCTACCTGAATCTGATTTTGTAAGATACAAACATTCTGTGAGTGACGAAGAATTAAGGCAACTGTATCAAACGTCTGCTGCATTGCTTTTACCTCTTAAGGATTGCACTGCCTGCAATTCGATTCTGGAGGCGATTTCATGTGGTTTGCCTGTAATATCAACCGATGTTGGAGGTATACGTGGTTATTTGAATGATCAAATGAGCAAACTTATTTCGCCCAACAATGAGGAAATGTATATTGATGCGGTAGTACAATTATCAACGGATACAGAATACAATAAAATTATTCGCAATTTATCCCGTGAGAAAGCAATGGATTTTGACTGGAAAGTAATTTCTAAAAGAATTGAAGAATTTGTAAATGAAAAATAAATTGAAGGAATCAGAAGAAAGAAAATATGTTTTCATCTGTGGTCTTCATCGCAGTGGAACATCAGTGTTGCATAGGATTCTGAGAGGAGCAAATGAGACGAGCGGATTTAAAGATTTGGGCGTTTCTCAGGATGAAGGACAAGGGATTCAAACGGTTTATTCTCCAGCTAAAGCATTCGGAGGTCCGGGTAAATTTGCATTTGCTAAACAATCGAGACTTACAGAAGACAGCCCATTAATTACATTAGAAAACCAATCTAAATTGTTTCAGGAGTGGAGTCCGCACTGGGATCTTTCTAAACCCATTTTACTTGAAAAATCACCACCGAACATATTAAAGACAAGGTTTCTTCAACAGATGTTTCCAAATTCTTATTTTATTACTGTCATCAGGCACCCATTGGCCGTTTCCTATGCTACAAAAAAGTGGTCAAACACCTCAATTCTAAACTTATTAAAGCACTGGACATTAGCACATAATTTATATTTTGAAGATCGCAATTATCTGCGAAATGAAATGATGCTAAGCTATGAAGAGATGACCAAGAATCCTGAAAAAACATTTAATAAAATTAGCACATTTCTTGGGGTCAAGATCAGTATTTCTGAAAAATTAGTGAATCATAATGACAGATATTTTAACAAATGGAATCAATTGTCCTGGAGAAATATAAAATCAAACGCAAAAAAAGAATTAGCCATTTTGTCAATGGACAAAAAAGTTAAAAAGTTTGGTTATAGCTTAAAGAATCTAGATGTCTATCCCACATATATTGACTCTATAGATTTTGATCAAATGGAGCGTATAAAATGATTATTTTAGGGACTTATCATCAACGGATAGTCAACCAATATTTCTCATGAAAAAACTAATCATCTATTTGTACGAATTGTTGCCAAGATCATTGATCAGGGCCATTGGTTCAAGTAAACTATTGCAGCCTGTCCGTGACGTTTTGCTTAGACCAGGTGGTCAGTACAAAATAACAAAGGTCAGGATAAGCAGAGAATACGGATCTTACCTGGTTTCCTTCATATTCTATGCTACTATAAAAGTTGCTGCAAGGGCGAAGTCCAAAGGCATTGAAAACAGGCTGATCAGAAAATCTATTGAGCAGCTAAAAGAATTAAAAAGGGATGATGCCCCGGTCATTATGGATGTTGGTGGTAACTTCGGGTACTTGAGTATGACCTGGGCTTCCTCCATCGCAAAAGATTCAGGAAGGGTATATTGTTTTGAACCAAGCAGAGGGATCTATGAGGTCTTAAAAGGATCAGTTGAGGAGAACCATTTCCACACTAATCTCGAGATTATTAATTCTGCCGTAGGCGAAACTACGGGAACCATTGACGTTTATGACAACGGGATATCTGCAAACAGGAATGAACTGAAGGGAGTTAACTCAACCTATAAAATTCAAATGACATCGATTGACCATTTCTGTGTTGAAAAAGATATAAGCAGGGTCGATCTTATTAAAATTGATGTCGACGGCAGTGAACTAAATGTCCTTCAGGGAGCTGAAAGTGCTATTAAGAAATTCAAACCAGTGCTTATTGTAGAAACAAATAAAGATGTGAGAATTGTCAGATTCTGCACTGAAGCCGGATATCGTATTTTTGATTTTAACATGAATGAATATAATGCTGCAGATGGGTTGCCGGATAATGTGATCTGCATTCCCAATTAAAACCAATTAGGATCATGACCCAAAAGATCAGGAAAGCAATAATCATCCACGGTCCCGGGAGAAGCGGCACCACCTTGCTTAGCCACATGCTGTCTTTGCACCCGGAACTGTTCTGGATATCCGGCTGGGTAAACCGATTCCCTGATCACCCGGAGCTAGGATTCTTTAATCGACTTCAGTACCCGAGCAATATTGAGTCGCTGCTAAGGAACAAAAGGTTTTTGCCCAGGCCAGCAGAAGCTTACGGTTTTTGGGATCATTTCTTCCCGGGTTTTAGAAAAGGAAAGGTGGAAGACCTTAACAAAGGATCCGTAAAAAAATGTATTTCAACGATCAACAAACTAAACAGATTTGCCGGCCATTCACGTTTCGTGACTAAGATCACAGGAATGCCACGCTCAAATGTCCTGGATGCCGTTTTTGAAGATCCTGTCGTCGTGTGGATCGATAGGGACCCTATGGCCGTAATTATGTCCTTTTATAAACAACGATGGAACTACAAATCCAAACCTGACCTGTTCAAAAGTAAAAGTTTCAACGAGCTGGCAGACGAATATCTCCAGATGTATCTCCGGTTCCAGGAAGGCAAGAAAGATCTTGAATCTAAATTTAGAGTTATAACTGTACAATACGAGGATCTCCTTTCAGATGCTTCTGCCTTTTTCGTAAAGTTACAAAACGATCTCGGGCTAAAAGAGGATGAAGGATTTAGCCAAAAAGTAAAAGAATGGAACATCAAACACGGTTCCAATATCTCCCATAAAAGATCAATGAATAAGAAAAACGCTCAATACCTTAAGCAAAGGATAGAAAGTGCGCTGCCTTAACATTGATACTGGTTGGAAATAAAGCGACTCCCGGGTTTATATTTCCAACTGTCTAATAGATACAAACAAATAATCCAACCAAAACTATGTTGTCAGTATTTAAAGTTTTTGTCAATAAAATAAAATGGAAAGTATATGTCTACCTGCTCAAAGGAGATAAAGTCATCTGTGGAATGTGCGACTGGAAAGGGATACGGTTCCCTGAAAGCCGGTGCCCAAAATGTATGTCTTTGGCCAGGACAAGACTTATTCCATACTCAATTAAACATTTTGCCTTACCTGTTAGTGGAATAAAGTTGCTACATGTAGCCCCGAATCTCGCTGAATTCGGATTTGTGAATAAGCATTTCACCAACATCGAATATGATCGCCTGAACATTGTAAAATCGGATCACATTAACATAGTTCAGGATCTCACAAAAACCAACATTGCCTCAGACACATACGATCTTATAATTATCTGGCACGTCCTGGAGCATATCCCTGATGATCAAGGTGCCATTTCTGAGATGAAAAGGATGCTGAAACCGGATGGAAGACTATTGGTATGTGTTCCGATTCATCCCCCCGGAAGAGTGAAGACGTATGAAGATGACACCATTAAAAGTCATGATTACGGCGTAGTTCATGGCCATCATGACCACTGCAGGAGCTGCGGTCTGGATTATTATGAAAGATTTGAATCTCTTGGCTTTACGACAGACTCCTTGGATGTAAAAGATCTGGATATAGAGGATGTAAACAAATTCGGACTCAGTGAAAACCACGTAGTATGGATGTTCAGAAAATGATCGACTCCGGTCAGTATCTATTTAACTGAATTGATCCCGTCAATCAGTAGCCAAAATATTTTTCTCCGACGTTCTCTGAAAGTTCTTTTCGAATTCGTTCATTAATAAATAGAACATTAGAAATCATGGCCTGATTGTACTTGTTCTCATTGATGCCGTAAAAATTCAACATGTGAAAACCTTTCGAACGTAGGTAACCGCATATATCTTCCATAAGTGGTTGCCCTTCGTAGGTCGGGATAAGGTTGACCTCTGAAAACACCATATCTACCTTTTCTGTGAGGTTACGTATTCCTTTTAAGGTGGCCAACTCGAAACCTTCAACATCTAGTTTCAGAACATCAATTCTCTCGATGTTTTGCCTGTCGAGATAGTCTGACAGGTTCAAAACCTCCACTTCCTTTTCTTCAATTATCTTCCTCGCAAAATTCCTGTGATGGTATTCATTTGGTTTCATAAATGAAGAGGTTCCAGAATTCTTATTGATATTGAAAACCATTCTGCCGGAATTCTCTCCAAGTCCGGCGTTCACACACTTCACCCGGGCATCACTCTTATAACTGTTCTCAAGGACATCAAAAACGAGCGGGTTTGGTTCAAAAGAATGTATGGCTGCCTCCGGAAATCGTTTTAAAAACTGATACGTCACAAAACCGATATTGGCACCTGCATCAACTATTACTTTCGGAGATCTGTCAAGCAGTTTATATAAGGTTGCGATATCATCTATTTCATCTTTTGAAATCCGCCTTTTAATTCTGCGTAATCTGCTGCGAACCCTCCCAATGAAATTCTTTCTGAAGAGAAACCTGGTTACAATGTTTTTATAATACACTTAGAATAATTTCTTTCAAATGTATCTTCAAGATCCAAATAACCCGAATGAACTTATAAATTATTGGCTGTTATTCTGCTTCCATGTGTTTGCCGGAACTCCTATCATCGACTCGACCTTTTCATCGAAATCTGTTTCTATACCGAAATAACTCAACATCTCATTGATCTTGTCCAATGAGTTCAGGTCTTTCATTCGCATCTCAAAATATTTAATATCAGGGAAGGTGCGTTGAAATTTCTCGCCCTGATCATACGTCTCTTTCGCATACCATTTCAACAGCTTATAATCGTACTTTTCAACTAATTTGCTTTTTCGGAAATTAAATATCTTACGCAAGTTTCTATAAATTAGATAATAATATTTAAACGCATAATAAACCATCTTTTCAAGAGGTGTAAACTTGTTTATTTTATCTTTCATTTCCGGGGTAATAAGCCAATCCCTTCCGCTTTTCTTTAATGGCGATGTCCGCTTCTTCTGGTAACTGCTTGCAATCTTTTCGTATGGTCTTTTCATGATGATCACTCCGATCTCTTCCTGTGCTATGTGTTCGGGAAGTAACCATCCAAACCCCTTTATGAAACAGTGGTTGCTTTCAAAGTAGACCCGTTCTCCTGAATTCCTCTTTATGGCCTTGATCTTTTGGGGCATCTTTTCGATCATCAGTTTTTGATCTCCCTTTAAAAATTGAAACATTGCCTTTCCTTTCATTACCGGTGCAGGTTCATGTAAAGCAACAATGTCTGAAGCCAAATTAAGGATCTTGGCTAAATACTTTGTGCCAGTTCTTCCTGTGCTGATAGTGAAAATATACTTTACCATTTTTATTAAAATCCTTTCACAGCCTTTACTGCAGACCGTGCGGCCATCCGATATTAAATTTACAAACTGGCCTACAAGTCGTCAATTATACAGCTTTATGCCTATTAACCATCGCCCTGTTAACAATTCGTGTAATATGTATTTTTTTAACACATCAGCCAGTGAATGGTTTTTCAGCGCCATAATGATTCGTAGGTGTTCCCATTTATCTTTGCGTCATGACAGAACGAATTCCCTTACGTGATTTCTTCAGGAATCCTGAACGTACCGGTTACACAGTATCTCCCGACGGCAGCCGCTATGGATTCATGGCACCGTATGAATCACGGATGAATATTTTTATCACTGAAACAGGCAATTCTGAAGCGAAAAGGATCACCTCAGTTACTGACAGAGACATCGCGGGCTTTTTCTGGAAGGGAGACCACCGCATCATTTACCTTCGGGATAGTGGAGGTGACGAGAATTTTTACCTGGTTGGAATTGACCCGGACGGAGGAAATGAGCTGACCCTGACCTATGAGAAAGATGTGAAGACGCAGGTAATAGACGACCTGAAAGATGACCCTGAACACATGATCATCGGTTTAAACAAACGCAATCCGCAGATCTTTGATGCCTACAGGATAAACGTTGTTACAGGACAAACAGATCTCATAGCAGAAAACCCGGGCAACTATTCAGGGTGGATGACGGATCACGACGGGAAACTAAGAGTCGCTATTTCTACCGATGGCGTGAATCAAAGTATCCTTTACCGAAAATCTGAATCGGAAGACTTCCGTATCGTACTGACGACTTCATTCAAAGAATCCTTTGAGCCTCATTTCTTTGATTTTGACAATGGGAATGTCGTTTTTGGAACATCTAACCTAGGAAGGGATAAATCTGTTCTTGTAAGGTTCGATCTGGAATCAGGGAAAGAACTTGATGTGCTTTTTTCAGATGATGAGAACGACATATCTGGCGTTGGATTCTCGCGTCTGCGAAAAGTGCTTACAACAGTGTTTTGGTCCGGAGAAAAGTTAAAAAAGCACTTTTTCGACGATCAGGTCAAGAGCATCCATTCCCGCCTAACAAGTGAATTTCCGGATCTTGAGGTACGTATCTCATCGATGTCCGACGATGAGACAAAGTATATCGTAAGAACTTTTAGCGACAAAACTCTTGGCGCCTATTACTTTTTCGATCGCGTCAAAGATGAAATTGGGATAATAACAGAGGTTTCTCCGTGGTTGAAGCAAAGTGAAATGGCAGATCAGCAACCAATAACATATACCTCCAGAGATGGCCTGACCATACATGGCTACCTTACGCTTCCTGCTGGTGTTGAGCATAAGAACCTTCCGGTCGTCGTAAATCCGCACGGAGGGCCATGGGCCAGGGATCACTGGGGATTCAATCCTGAGATTCAATTTCTGGCCAACCGTGGATTTGCCGTTCTTCAGATGAATTTCAGAGGATCTGTTTCCTATGGAAGGGCCTTCTGGGAAGCTTCCTTCAGGCAATGGGGACAGAAAATGCAGGATGACATAACCGATGGCGTCCGTTGGATGATTGATCAGGGCATAGCAGACCCTGACCGGATAGCTATATACGGTGCCAGCTACGGAGGGTATGCTGCCCTTGCAGGACTAACATTCACCCCGGATGTTTATGCATGTGGCGTGGATTATGTCGGCGTGTCAAACCTTTTTACTTTTATGGAAACAGTACCTCCATACTGGACCCAGTACCTGGAAATGCTGTACGAAATGGTCGGACACCCTGAAAAGGACAAAGAAATGCTGGAACAATTTTCTCCTTCTCTTCAGGCAGAAAAAATAGTAGCTCCTTTATTTATTGCCCAGGGTGCAAACGATCCGCGCGTTAAAAAATCAGAGAGCGATCAGATGGTAGAAGCACTTCGCAACCGTGGTGTTGAAGTAGAATACCTTGTAAAAGACAATGAAGGTCATGGCTTCAGAAATGAAGAAAACCGATTTGAATTTTACGAAAAAATGGAGGAATTTCTAGAGGATCACCTTATTCCGCTGGGTGACGATAAGCAATTACGCTGATCTCAACATTTACATTCTTCGGTAGTGTTTTTACAGCGACCGCTTCCCTGGCAGGAGGGCTCGCTTGAAAATACCGGGCATATACTTCATTTATGCGCCCATAATCATCCATGTCCTTCATAAAGATCGTGGCCTTTACTACATTCTCAAAATCCATTCCCGCAGCCTTAAGCACATTGCCGATATTTCTCATAACCTGATTCGTCTCTTTATCTATATCATCCAACACCAACTCCCCTGTTTTGGGGTCAATGGCGATCTGTCCTGAACAATAAAGTGTATTCCCTGTCATAACTGCTTGGTTATAAGGGCCAATAGCAGCAGGGGCATCGGGGGTTGAAATGATTTTTTTATCCATAAGCTTTTCAGATGTATTGTCGTTTGTATTTTTGTTATTCACCAATGAATTCTCACATGAGAATAGCAGTAACAGGAACACCCAATAGAATCGCGGAATTAGAGCGACATGTTTCATCAGAACACGAACTGGTGAAGGTCAAAAATAACAATTTCTTTGGCTTTGATGTCGTCTTTGATCTCACATTTGATGAAACTCCGCAACAAATCAAATGGTACGCTGAACTAAACGATGTTCCAGTAGTTGTCGGTGCCGTTAAAAAGCAAGTGGAAGAGACCATTTTCGCCCATGCCGGAAGGCTCTACTGCCGGTTGATAGGCATGAATACATTGCCGACATTCATCGATCGCCCTGTGGCTGAACTGACTGTCACAAAGCCGCACTACAAGAGCATGGTGAATGATATTTTCGAAAAACTTGGGTGGGAACACCAGATCGTTGAAAGCAGGGTTGGGATGGTAACCCCAAGAGTGGTCGCCATGATCATCAATGAGGCATATTTCACGTTTCAGGAAGGCACTGCTTCCAAGGAAGACATTGATACCGGCATGAAACTTGGCACTGCGTATCCTTACGGCCCGTTCGAATGGTGTGACAGGATAGGAATAAAGAACATTTATGAGACACTTGATGCCGTCTACCATGACACACATGATGAGCGATACAAGATCTGTCCCCTGCTTAGAACTGAATATCTTAATTCCAGAATGATCTTCGGGTGAGCATACTTTACCGCTTTTTTTATCGGCTGGCCGGCTGGAAGATCAGCGGGCAATTCCCAAAGGGAATACCTAAGTATATTATTGTGGTGGCCCCACATTCCAGCAACTGGGATTTTATGATCGGCCTGGCCGTCAGATCAATGACAGGACTAAAATCCAACTACATCGCAAAAAAAGAACTCTTTCGCCCTCCTTTCGGGTGGCTTTTCAGAAAATTAGGCGGTTTTCCTGTCGAAAGAAGTAAAAGTGCCAAGGTCGTTGATCAGGTGGTGGATATTATCAATGGTCAGGACCAATTTGTAATTGCCATCACACCGGAAGGTACCCGTTCATATAACCCGAACTGGAAGACCGGTTTCCACTTTATTGCAAAAAAAGCCGGAATTCCAATCGTACCTACAGGTATAGATTACCGTTCTAAAACAGTTTATATTCATCCTCCTTTTGAACCGATGGATACTCCAGAGGAGACCATAGCATTTCTGAAAGATGTATTCAAGGACTATAAAGGAAAAGGCGAAAGGGACTAATCTGCCGTGCGGTATTTTTCACTGTATCGCTCGTACAATAGCTGCTGACTGTTGGTCAGATCTAATTTTCGGCCATCAATAAACGCCATAGAAATGTTATTACTGCGCATATCCAGGAGGTCACCGTCGGAAACAACCAGTGTTGCTGCTTTGCCTTTCTCCAATGAACCGAGGGTGCTTTCAACACCTAAAATTCTGGCAGGATTTAAGGATACCGCTGCCAAAGCTTCCTCTTTTGAGAGGCCAAAGGCAACGGCCGTACCTGCCTGGAATGGGATGTTTCGCTGTTGCCATGCATTGATATCAGTAATGCAGAAGAGGACACCTGAATCCTGCAATATTGAAGGGGTGCGGTAAGGTTGATCATAGGCTTCATCGGAAGTAACCGGCAGCCGATGTACCCTTGTCAAAATCACTGAAACATCGTTCTCTCGCAGGATCTTTGTAAGCTTCCAGCTGTCCTGGCCTCCTACAATTACTACCTTTAAGTTAAAACTACCCCCAAAAGAAACAGCAGCGCTTATCGACTGATAATCATTTGCATGTATATAAAGTTTTGTATCTCCATTGAACAGTCCCTTCATAGCCTCAAACCTCAGGTTCACTACATTTGAACTCCCCTTTGCGTATGCCCTGGCCTCCTCAAAAAAAGTTTTGATCCCGATGACCTTTGACATTATTTCTTCTTCTTTCCCGGGTACTGAAATTGGCCAGTGAAGATGGATCCCTGTTTCAGCAGTATGAGTGGCGTCTTCCCAGTTCCAGGCATCCAGTTGCATAAGAGCGGATCGGCCGCTGATAACACCCCCGGCTGGTACTGACTGAACCAGCAGTATCCCGTTATGTTTTAATGTTGGAATGATCTTCGACTCAGGGTTGTAAGCTATAACTGCTCGCACGTGCGGGTTGTACTCGCCAACCTCGGTGAAATCCCTGCTTGCACGAACTGCATCGATCTCGGTAAGCCCTACAATCGTGTTCATGGCGATCAATCCAGGATAAATATGTTTACCTTCCGCAGAAATGACCTCATAACCACTGCTCAGGTATCGATTGACTGAATCATCGGACTGTATTCCGACGTACAAAAGTTTTCCGGCCGAAAAAATGGTCATTCCGCTCTCTATCACCATTCCGTTGCCTGTGTGTATGGTTCCGCCTTCAATAACAATGCCCTTTGTTTGTTCCGGTGCAGGTACCGGGATCTGCGCGAGAAGTACAAACGGCAGGGCCAGTAAAGGTAGCGTTACAATCAATTTGAGGTTCATTCTCATCATCTATTTTGATTTATCGGGATAGGCCGGAACTTTGAGTGAAGGTTCTTTTTTCTTGATCTCTTCCAGCATCAGTTCTATGGCCTTATCGAGCTGGTCGTCCTTGCCTTTAAATACATCATGGGGGTCGTTCACAACCTCCACATCCGGAGAAACCCCAATGCCTTCGATGATCCATCCGCTTCCATCAAAGTGTGAGAACTCCGGCTTGCGCATGTCTCCGCCATCAATAAAAGGAAGAGATCCGCGGATACCTACCACACCACCCCAGCTCCTTTGCCCTACCAGTTGTCCTAACTTGTAGTACCTGAATTGATACGGGAAAAGATCGCCGTCTGACGCAGAATACTGATCAATGAGGCAAACTTTGGGTCCTGTATGCGTCTGCGCCGGCTTTCCACCGGGTATCATGCTGTTCCTTGATATCGTCCCTATCGCGACTTCACGGCGCAATCGTTCGATGATCATCGGTGAGATGTTTCCTCCTCCATTCCCCCGGTCGTCGATAATTAGTGCCTCTTTTTCTAACTGTGAATAGAAATAGCGCGCGAACTGATTAAGCCCCTGCGCTAACATATTTGGGACATGAATGTAGCCGACTTTCCCATTCGAGCTTTTGTCGACATATTGTCGATTGCCCTCAACCCATTCATAATAATACAGGGAGGATTCGTCCTCAATCGGCACTACCAGTATCTTCCTGCTATTCTTCAGGTCTGGTTCCGTCGACACTGTAAGCTCGGTGGTTTTACCGGCCCTTCCGATCAGGCCCTGGTAAATGTTATCCATTTCTCTGACTGATCTGCCATTGATGGCCAGTATATACATGCCTTCGGTTACATTAAGATCAGGTGCGCCAAGCGGAGAAGTCCATTCTCCGGACCAATTGGCCCCCTCTAAGATCGAAGTTATGTGGTAAAATCCGCTGCTGTGACGTGCAAACCTGGCACCAAGCAAACCCATGCTGATCCTTTCAACACCCGGCCTGTCTCCTCCACTTACATAAGCATGGCCGACGTTTAGCTCCCCGATCATTTCCCCTATCACATAGTTAAGGTCATTTCTGTGGCTCACGTACGGAAGCAATACCTCGTATTTTGTTTTAATATCTTTCCAATCTACACCGTGCATATTGGGATCATAAAAGAAGTCCCTCATTTGACGCCATGATTCATTGAATATCTGTTCCCACTCAGATTGCTTGTCAACCCAAACCTTCATCTCTGATAAATTTACCGGAGTTTCAAATGCCGGTTTACCGGTGGGCGGATTCTCAATATAGAAAGTGCCGTTCTTTCTGATCAGAGCTTTTTTCCTGTCATGTGTTAAAACCAGACTTATTTTCTCGGCAATATCACTCTCCTTTAGCTTTTCCAGGTCGTAGTATTTTACCATGCCTCCGTGTTGTCCGGTTTGGCTAAAACCATAATAGATGCCCTTCTCTGTTGCCTGTAAATTATAATATCTTCCCCCGGAAACAGGCAAGGGCTGCATTCTGTCCTCCAGGTCATCAAAATACATTTCAACTGGTTTTGTGTTGTCGCTGGTTGCAGTTTTCTCAGGAACACCCTCGCCAGTCTCATTATTTACCGGAGCGAAAGGTGATGTTACATTCTTTTGGACAGGAACAATAAAGATCTTCTGCATATCAGTATAGGCGTGATTCCATTCCATCCAGTTATACACTGGTGAAAAGTCTCGCGAGGAAACTATATACATGAATTTTCCGTCAGGGCTGAATTCATAGTCACCGGTTCCATACCATCCGTTCGTTAAATTGATCTTTTTCGAATTCTCAATGTTGTGTCCTTTGATAACAGATGTTGATCTGTTGATCGGAAAGTCATAAATGATCCACTTGCTGTCAGGCGTCCATTTATACTGCCGGATCTCCCAGGCTTCCGACTTGTCTATCTCTTCAATTTTTTTCTTTTCTACATCTACGCAATAAAGGCTCTGGCTCCGGTCCGAGAACAGTATCTTTTTACTGTCAGGGGACCATGTTAGGCCGTACATATATACGCCCATTCCTTTGGTTAAAAGTAGTGGTGCTGTCTCAGCCCTTGGGTCTGCCAGGTAAATTGCGTCCTCTCCATCCCTATCCGAAATATATGCGATCTGTTTGCCGTCAGGAGACCAGCTTACATCCCTGTCATGGGCGTCAGAAGAACTGGTCAGGTTTCTTGTAAATCCCTTTTCAGCGGGAACAGTGTAGATGTCTCCACGTGCCCCTAGGGCCAGGCGTTTACCATCAGGTGAGATGTCCAGTGTAGAAATGTTCCTGGAGGCATCCACGTATTCGTGCCTGCCGGTAAGAAGATCTTCCTGGATCGTGATATTCAGCTTTTTTGATTCCCCCGAACCTATTTTGTAGATGTATATGTATCCGCCATTTTCAAAAGCGATCGCGTTGTTCCCCAGACTGGCAAACTTTACATCATATCGATCGAACCAGGTTAGTTTTGTTGTTGTTTTACTGTCAAGGTCGTATACAAAAAGGTTCATTATCCGGTCACGGTCTGACAGGAAATAAACTTTTCTGTCATGGATCATTGGCATAATATCCTGAGCCGGGTTATTGGTAATATTTATAGTTTTTTCAGATCTCGTGTCATACAACCAAACGTCATCAGCCATCCCTCCACGGTAATATTTCCATGTTCTGAACTCCCTGAAAACACGATTATAGGCCATTAGGCCACCATCTGCAGAGAACGAACACCAGCCAGCAACTGAAAAAGGCAATTCTTCTGATATCTCGCCTGACAAAGGCGCTTTAAAAAGCTGCCCCTGGAAGTCATTGAAACTGTAATTTCTTGATCTGTATATGACGGACCTGCCGTCCGGGGACCATGTCATGACAATATTATTGGGTCCCATCCGGTCAGCAACATCGTCCCTGCCTAAAGTAGCAGTATAAGTGATCCTTTTGGGCTCACCACCGGCAGAAGGTATTGTATATACTTCGGTATTGCCATCATACTGCCCTGTAAAAGCGATCGTTTTCCCGTCCGGAGAAAACCTGGGAAACATTTCGTAACCACTGTGTGATGTGATCTTACGGGCGGTGCCTCCGTCGATCCCAACGGTATAAAGGTCGCCGGCATAACTAAACACAACCTGTGTACCGTGAACTGCAGGAAATCTGAGCAAGCGCGTGTCCTCTTTGGCCACTACCTCCGTGGAAGAAAAGATTGAAATTGTCAGAAAAGCCAGTACAGGAAGTATTAATTTGTTCATGTGCATAATGTAAAGCGCGCTAATTTAATAAATAGTATGCACAGCAATGCGGTGTTACCAAGGATTTGCTCAACCAGCCTCGGCTCTGTCTAATAATTGTATTTAAACCGTAAAAAGATCCCAGAACTGATATGACCTTTCGGGTTACTGTTCGTTGAAAGGAATGTTTGTGCGACGAGACTTATCTCCATGTTCTCAGCAACACTGTACCCAATGGTTGGAAAAAGGAGTATCCCGTTCATGTCAATGGCATAAATGGTTGCAAAAGAGGCAGAGAGCACCGGATTAATTGCTTTTGATCCCTGAAAAAATAACGAATGTTCGTTAGGCATTAATTTTCTGGCACTTTGCGAAGTAGTCACACCACCGGCCCCAATAGCAAGCAAAGCGCTCAGATCAGACTTGTCCGATGTATTGTAGAGATAACTTCCGATGAGATACACCCCTTTCCTGAAGGAATAATCCACTGCAATTGTTGCAGACACCGCCCGTTTGGTAAAAAATGGGTCGGGAAGCGCAGGTTCGAAATATGTCACCTCGCCCTTAAAGCCTGCTTCATTTAAATTTCCGGCCCACCCCAGACCAACCACAAGATCTGTTTGGTATTTACCCGCCAGCAGCTGAATATCATAATAGTTCTTATTGAACTTGTACATCAATGCTCCAACATCGGTACGCCAGTCAGAAGTAAACTTATATGCGCTCTCAAAACTTGTCATTCCGTTCAAATACCGCTGAACGCGGATCGCATCGGACCCTGGCCGTTCTTCGTAGTCGAAATCTGTAAAATTCAAGACATTGAAAAGGTCATTAGGGTTCCATACAAGGTTTATTCCCCAGTTAATTCTCTGCCGTCCAATTCCGACATCCCACTTCTCATTATTCCAGTTCAGCCATGCCCTGTCAATCGTTGAGTGAAGTACCGCATTACGGTTATCTATCAGGTTCCAGCTCATGTCCACATAACCGGGATCATTTTGCAGTAATTTACCGAATCCATCCGTGAGTTTTAAAAATTCGCCGTAAAAAAGGCGGTTACGCAATTCGACCTTAGCAGATAAATTTGGCAGAAAGTCGTATCGGAAATTATACCTGTGATGTATAAAATTTTGATTTATTGTGTTCTCAAACCTGTCGATCGTTTCAATGGTCATTAACTTGACGTACCCATGTCCTGACCATTTTTTTTCATTTTCGCCCTGAGAAAAAACCGGAAAGCTGAATAAAATTGCAAATACTGCGCAGATCAATTTGTTCATTCCGATTCAAAATAACACATATTCTGCATCTTTGTCATATGATCAGTGTCACAGAAGCAGAAAAATTGATAATGGGCCGCCCCATCGTTCCGGTGCATGTTTCCGTTCCTTTTTCCGAAAGTCTGGGCATGGTTTTAGCCGAACCGGTATATGCTGACAGAGATTTTCCTCCATACACCCGTGTTGCAATGGATGGATTTGCGATCGCCTTTGAAGATCTTGGATCCGGGAACAGGACCTTTAAAATTGAAGGGGTGCAGGCTGCCGGAGAACCCGGCAAAAAGCTGAGGGCAAAACATGGAGCATTGGAAGTAATGACCGGTGCAGTGCTTCCTGAAGGCACTGACACTGTTATTCGCTATGAGGACTGCACCGTTGAAAATGGTTCTGTGACCATTAACGAGGCAAAGGTCAGGCAAGGCCAGAATGCCCATCTGAAAGGCATGGACCGGAAAAAAGGGGATGTGATCATAAAAGCAGGAACGCTGATCACCTCTGCTGATATCCCTGTTCTTGCAACAGTTGGCAAGTTAAATGTAAAGGTGACCACACTTCCTGAAGTTGCCATTGTTTCATCGGGAGATGAGCTGATCCCGATCACAGATATCCCGGAACCGCATCAGATCAGAAGGTCAAATTCATACAACATTAAAGCATTGCTCGACAGGATCAAGGTCTCTTCAGCCATTTATCATATCCCTGATAAAAAGGACATCATCGAACAGAGATTGCAGGACGTCTTCAAAAGACACCATATTGTTATTCTTAGCGGAGGAGTATCCATGGGCAAATTCGACTTTATTCCTGAAGCGTTGGAAAATCTTGGCGTTGATAAGAAATTCCATAAGGTGGAACAACGCCCGGGAAAACCATTTTGGTTTGGATACAATAAGGAAACCACAGTTTTTGCCTTGCCCGGCAATCCGGTCTCCTCATTTATCTGCTCCCTTAGGTATTTTATGCCCTGGGTGTATCTATCCATCGGGCGTCACATAACCATAGAAATGGCTATCCTTGACGAGGATTTCAGTTTTAAACCTGAACTCACCTATTTCCTGCAGGTAAAAATAGACAACAGATCCGGTCAGTTATTTGCAATACCCTCGCCTGGGCACGGATCCGGAGATCTTGCAAATCTTGTTGATGTAAATGGATTCATGGAACTGCCGGCAGCATCTTCTGATTTTAAGAAAGGGGAGTCATACAGGGTATGGCGATTCAGGTAAAAACGGCCCTTCTTTTATCGTTAAATTAGCTTCGTCAATACCGCTTGTTGCCGAAATCACAACATTAAATTATTCATACAGCTCATTAGTCAACGGGCACTATGTCCGGTGCAATTGATGTTCGATCTTTACTTGACAAATCATAAATCTTATGAAAAAGACCGATCATCTCCGCTTAAATTTTTTACTGACAGGGTTTTCAATATCGTGCCTCCTGGTTTTAGGAGCATTCAGGATCACCTCCTACGTGTCCGTAAATAATGATGTAATATATTATACAGCAGACAATGAGGATTATATCCCCATTTACAGCCACATCATCGAAATCCCTAAGGCCGATGAACATGTCGCTGAAAAAACCAAAATAATGAAGATCGACTTCCCTACCACGACCTTTACGATCGTAAGAAATAACGTGGTGCTACGATCGCACAAAATAAATGTACCTGCTCTTCCTCAGAAACCGATACAAACTCTGCCTGTACTGCCAAAACCAGTTGATGATAAGGTGTACACGTACTATGAGAAGAAGGCCAGCTTTCCTGGAGGCGAAGAAGAACTCAAAAGGTTCATAGAAAGGAATATCCGCTTCCCTGAACTTGCCAAAGAATCAGGACGGGAAGGAATAGTGCGCGTCAGGTTTGTTGTTGAGAAAGACGGCTCAATTTCTAATATTGAGGTCATTAAAGATGAAATTGGCTACGGGGCTGATCATGAATCCATACGTGTGATCAGCAGTATGCCCAGATGGACTCCGGCAACGATTAACGGAAGATATGTCCGCACAATGCATATCCAGCCTATCATTTTCCAGATCTACTGACCGTTCGTTAAATAGAATCCACCTGTGATAAATTGAAAGTTTCTACATTGAAATATTCTTATTCCTTTGAACATAATATGAAACGCAAATTAAAATGGCTAATTCTTCTCCTCATTCTCGTAGTGGGTGGATCAAGTGCATTCGCATCTTCAGCCTATGGATCTGCAGATCATAGAAATTTCACTAACTGTCTTACACCCGGCCATGGGGATGAAGACGACAAAAAAGATGGGAACAAGGGCATCGGTACCGATTCTGACACTTCAGACGACGATAAGCTTAATTCAGACGACACACTTATCTATGATGATCTGATCATACTTGACCTGGACGACACGCTTGTTTATGATGATTTTGATTCTCCTGTTAAGAATCAGGATTCAGGAAGGCAGTTTAAAAACATAAATGAGAACAATGGTCTGTATGGATCAAGACCAAATGCCAGTAAATCAGAATATGCTCTACCCGTACCGATGTCAGAAGATAATGGCGAACAAAATTCTCAGAGGAACGGGGACGAAGGAATTCATCCGTCTGTAAATATTTATCCGAACCCGGCAATTTCCGGACAGGATATTATCCTACAGCTTGAAAACTTTAATACCGGGCAAATTCGTGTTATCGATCTTACAGGAAAGACTGTGATCTCTAAAGAAATAAATGGGGCAGAAGCCGGTATTTCAGGCCTGCATTCCGGTACTTACCTAATAATGGTGTACAACGCAAGTGCTGTTGAGACCATAAGGGTGATCGTGCAATAAAGATTTATTTTCCGATTTATTTTCCCGGAAAATGTGCGGTATGATATCCGTTTGATATCTTAGCCGGAAAGATTCATCATGTTAAAAGCCATAATCATAGACGATGAAGCAAAGAGCAGGGATGTTCTCGAATCTCTGGTCTCAAAGTTTGTAGATGGGGTTTCTATCGTTGCTACTGCTGATTCTGTTACCACAGGAATAAACGCAATTAACAAACATGAACCGGATATTGTATTCCTGGATATTGAAATGCCGCGAAGGGATGGTTTCGAGCTTCTTTCAGCTTTCGACCCCGTAACCTTTGAGGTGGTCTTCATTACAGCTCATGAGCAGTATGCACACAAGGCATTCCGTACATCGGCCATCGATTATCTCTTAAAACCTGTCGATATTAACCTGCTGAAAGAATCTCTGGAGAGAGTTAAAGAGAAGCGGTCAAAAGAAAAGGTAAATAAGAACATTCAGGTGTTTCTTAACAATCTCAAAGCTAAACAGGAAAACCAGCAAATTGCGCTTGCAACATCGGACGGACTTATATTCGTTAAGATCGACAGCATCATCTACCTCAGAGGAGATGGTGCCTATACATATTTCTTCCTTAAGACCGGTAAAAGAATAACGGTATCCAAGAACTTAAAGGAATATGAGGAACTCTTAAAAGATTATGATTTTTACAGGGTTCATAAATCTTACCTGATCCATATGCATGAAATGCAGAAATATGTGCGCGGAGATGGTGGATATGTTGTTATGTCGAACGGTGATTCCGTTGATGTTTCTAAGAGACGTAAAGAAGGATTCCTGGCTGCTCTCTCAAAACTATAACCATGCGCCGTGCGATTCTATTAGTAATCTTTGGTCTTTGTTCACTTTGGTCTGGTGCACAGGTGGACGATATTATCCTTTTTCATAATTTCACCAATGAAGACGGACTTTCACAAAGTACCATCCGTGGATTTGCACAGGACGAAAAAGGCTTCATGTGGATAGCAACGGCAGAGGGCCTGCATCGGTATGACGGTTATTCCTTTAAAGTGTTCAAACACGATACCCGTGATTCGAATTCAATCACCGACAACAACCTTACAGCGATAAATATTGACATGGAAGGCCTGATCTGGTTAGGTACTGACGGGGGAAACCTTGATGTGTTCAACAGCGAGGATCTGACCTTTAAACACATTTCAATTCCTGGCCTCAAAAGCAATGTCAAAGGATACTCCATCACAACCATTTTCCATCACCCCAATGGTTACTCTTTAGTTGGCCTGGACGGAGGCGGAATGGTCAAAATCGACAGGAAGACAATGAGGTCGAAGAGATTCTTGAGGGAAGAGACCGATTTGCCAAATAATTACATCAATTGTTTTGTTGAGCGGAGAAATGGCGACGGTATTTATGTAGGCACCCAACAGGGTCTTGCGATCTTCTATCCCGAAAAAGAGTCATTTGATGTGTTGGAGGAACTTGCTCTTTTTGCCAATCAGAACATAACAGGCATTTTTCAAGGAATTACCCGGAACTATTTCACAACCCGGGGGCAAGGGTTGCAAATATGGGACACAGAAACGAATGAGATCGTTCAGATGCCTGGTCCGAAGATCAGGGGAGTTAAATTTCAGACTTTTATATTCATGGATAGAGACGGCTTCCTGTGGATCGGTACAGATGGAGGTGGAGTTATGAAATTCAGTGGCGATGAATTTGTTACCTACAGAAATGAGCCTTACATACCAACCAGTCTAATTGGCGACAATGTCGACTGTGGATACATGGACAGGGAAGGTAATCTGTGGTTTGGCCTGAGAAATGGTATTAGCAGATACGATAAAAGCCTTAAAGTATTTAACCTTGTTCGTGACTTCCAACATGACAACACCCCTACCAACCACAATGTATATTGCATTTATGAGGACCGCCAGGAAAACATATGGTTAGGAACCCTATCCGGAGGATTGTCAAGGTTTAACAAGAAGACAAGGGAGTTAAAGGTCTTTCCGATCATAAAGACCAAAGATGTTGAGACCAAAGCGGTACGGTCAATCTATCAGGATCGCAAAGGCAAATTATGGATCGGCACAAGGGACGAAGGCCTGTTCTCTTTCGATCCTGAAACAGAAGAATTCACACATTATCCTTCAGATCAAAAGATCAAGTATAATTCCATCCGTCATATTCTTGAGGATCAGGAAGGTAACCTGTGGTTGGCAACGCACTGGGGGCTTACGCTATTTGATCGCAACACCGGAACGTTCTCTGCTTTTCGGTCAGAATACCTTGATAATAATCCTATATACCAGATCTACGAAGATGTCAAAAGAAACGAATTGATTCTTGTAACATTTCGTTCAGGATTGCACATCTATCACAAAGACAACAATGCTTTTACGGTTATTAGTCACTCCAGGGATTCAAGTTCTCCCAGCGTTAACGCCCTCATGTGTATCGAATCGATTGGCAATGACTCATTTCTGATCGGGTCGTATGGGGGAGGCTTAATATTTTTTGATCGCAAGGCGCTAACATTCAACTCTATAACAACCGAAGACGGTCTGCCTAACAATGTCATCTACGGTTTACTACGGAACGGGTCCGACGAGTACTGGGTAAGCACAAACCATGGTTTAAGCCGTGTCAACCTTCGCACGATGAAATTCAAGAACTTCAACCTCAGTCATTATCTGCAGGGCCTTGAATTCAATGAAGGGGCATATTGTAAAGCCAGGGATGGCACTTTTTATTTCGGAGGACAGAACGGATTCAACTTCTTTGACCCAAATAATCTTGGCCTGAACCTCAAACCTCCTCCTGTTGTTCTTACGGCTTTCCGGATCATGGACAAGGAAGTTTCCTTTGACAAAAATATTCTGTTTGTCAACGAAATTGAAGTATCCTACAGGGAGAACCTTATCAGTTTTGAATATTCGGCACTGAATTTCACAAACAGCAGTGAGAATCAGTATGCGTATATGATGGAAGGATACGATAACGATTGGATATATGCCGGAAAAAGACGCTCAGCTTATTACACGAAACTTGCTCCGGGCACCTATACTTTCAGGGTAAAAGCCTCAAACAACAATGGCATATGGAATGAAGAAGGCACTTCTGTAAAAGTCATCATTAAACCGCCCTACTACCTTACGTGGTGGTTTATTGCACTCGTTAGTATCGTTGCCGTTTTACTCGTTATTTTGCTTTTCAGGTTCAGGACCAAAAATATTGCAAGAAGGTACGAGCACAAACTCACTGATATGGAGCTACGTGCATTAAGAAGTCAGATGAATCCTCATTTTATCTTTAATTCACTGAACAGCATACAGTATTTTGTGCTCAATAAAGAACCAGAAGACGCCTATAATTATCTAGCTAAATTCTCCAGTCTTATGCGAATGATCCTTCAGAATTCAGGACTGAAGTACATCTCTCTGCAATCCGAGAAGGATTGGCTACAAACTTATCTTGAGCTGGAAAAGATGAGAATGGACAACGAATTTGAATTCAGTATCAACATTGAGGATAGCATTAATCCTGATCAGATTCAGATCCCGAGCATGATGGTGCAGCCATATGTAGAAAATGCAATTATACACGGACTGATGCACAAGGAAGGAGAAAGACGGCTCTCTGTCGATTTCAAGAAAACCGGCAATGCTTTGGTTTGCATTGTTGAAGATAACGGAATTGGCCGTCAGGAATCCATTAAGATCAACTTGAAGAAAAGCGTAAAGCATAAATCACATGGAATGAAACTCACTAAAGATCGCCTGGAGATCATTTCACGTGATAAAAAACAAAAACCTGACCTGCAAATAAAAGATCTTTATGATGCGGATGGCAACGCCACCGGAACCCGCGTTGTGATTACCATTCCACTCATATATGAAGAATAGCCTTATTGTCCTTTCGCTTACCCGAACAGCAAAGTGAACACCTCATCGATCTTCCCTACCTGAACAATTTTCAATCCTTTGTGCGAACCTGACAACTGGTTGAATTTAGAAATGATGATCTGACTGAATCCAAGTCTCTTTGCTTCCGCGATTCTCTGGTCCATTCTGCTTACTGCCCGTATCTCCCCTGAAAGACCAATTTCCCCTACCAGGCAAATGTCCGGGTTAACAGGTATGTTCTCATAAGAAGAAAGCACCGCACAAGCCAGACTGAGATCTGCCCCAGGATCATCTATTTTTAACCCTCCCGCGATATTCACAAACACATCCGTTGCACTTAATCTGAAACCACATCTTTTCTCGAGCACAGCAAGCAACATATTTAACCTTCGGAGGTCAAATCCGTTCGCATTTCGCTGAGGCGTTCCGTATGCAGCGGTGCTTACCAGTGCCTGTGTTTCGACAAGCAGTGGTCGCACCCCTTCCAGAACAGCGCAGATCGTGACTCCTGATAAAGTTTCATCCCTTTGTGAGATCAATATCTCGGACGGGTTACTCACTTCCCGCAGACCGGACCCGATCATTTCGTAAATGCCAAGTTCGGAAGCAGATCCAAACCGATTCTTAATACCTCTCAGTATCCTGTAGGTATGATGGCGGTCCCCTTCGAACTGAAGCACTGTGTCAACCATGTGCTCTAGTACCTTTGGTCCTGCGATCTGGCCCTCCTTGGTAATATGGCCGATAAGGAACACCGGCGTATTCGATTCTTTTGCAAATCTTAAAAGTTCACTTGTGCATTCCCTGACCTGTGAAATGCTGCCGGGTGCGGAATCCAGAAGCTTGCTCTGCAATGTCTGGATTGAATCAATGATCACCAGCTCAGGTTTAAGGCCCTTGATCTGGGCAAAGACTTTGTCAAGCTCCGTTACCGGAAGAACAAAACAGTTCTCATTGACAATTCCGATCCTTTCTGCACGCATCTTGATCTGGTTCTCGCTCTCTTCTCCTGACACGTAAAGAACCCTCCGTTTAGTCTTTAAAGCTGTTTGCAACATCAATGTTGATTTGCCTATCCCCGGCTCTCCTCCTAACAGGATAAGCGATCCCTTGACAATCCCACCGCCAAGTACCCTGTTCAATTCAGTACCGGGAGCAGGTATACGCTCTTCTTTAACAGGTTCAGACGTAAGAATATTAACGGGGATGACCTTCCCGGCAGGTGCATCGCTCACCCACGCAGGTGCCACGCTGCCCTTATCGATCACCTCTTCAACATAGGTGTTCCAGTTCCCACACGATGGGCACCTCCCTATCCATTTGCCCGAAGCTGCGCCGCACTCCTGACAGATATACTGTTTCCTTGGTTTTGCCATTCCGCTTGTAAAATTGAACTAACATTTGGTAAAATGAAAGGGAACTAAGAACAATATTCTGCACATATTGCCCGATGTTATCAATGTAGAGGGGCTATAAAAGGCACCTTAACATAACTTTAATATAATTTTGTATCCGTTTATTTTTTCTATTTTTGCCCAAACTCTAGCGATTACACAAATAAGAAAGTAATGAAAAAAGTTCTCGTACTTATCCTGACACTAGGATTGATCTTTACAACAGGTTTTAATGCAACGGCACAAGATGAAGCTGCTGGCCAGACTGAAGCAGTTAATGCTGCTGATGCAACTGAAGAAATGGAATCAGAAGCTGCCGATGCTGTACCGGCCGATGCTGTGCAAAGCACAATAGTCACTGAAGACGAAAGTGCAGAAACAGAAGCACCAAAAGATGCTGAAAAGTTAACCGGTCACAAGGTGATCCTTCAGAAATTTCTTGAAGGTACCGCTTCATTCATGGCTTTGCCATTGATTTGTCTGATCCTTGGATTGGCAATTGCGCTTGAACGTATCCTTTCACTTTCGCTTGCCTCTATCAATAATGCTAAATTTATTGATCGTGTTGAAGAAGCGCTGGTAAGAGGTGGCGTTGAAGAAGCAAAAGACGTTTGCCGTGACACAAGAGGTCCTGTAGCAAGTATTTTTTACCAGGGTCTCGACCGTACCGACGAAGGTCTTGAAATGGTTGAAAAGTCCGTAATATCTTACGGATCCGTTCAAATGGGACAACTTGAAAAAGGATTGGTATGGATCTCTCTTTTTATCGCACTTGCACCGATGCTTGGATTCCTTGGTACAGTTATCGGTATGATCATGGCATTTGATAAGATCCAGACCGTTGGGGATATTTCTCCTTCAATTGTTGCCGGTGGTATAAAGGTCGCACTTCTTACTACAGTAGCAGGACTTATTGTTGCGATCATCCTTCAGTTATTCTACAACTACCTTGTTTCTCGTGTAGACAGTATAACAAACAAAATGGAAGACGCTTCTATCCGTCTGATTGATATGATGATCAGACATAAAGTAGCAAAACTTTAATAAATAACATCTGTATCTTATGAAAGATAAGGCAAAAATGATCCGAATAATTTACTACCTGACGGTTGCCCTTCTGGTGATCATTGCGGCAGTACGGATCTTCAGCATAGAAGATATGGAGAACCCAACCGCTGAAGAGCAGAATTACCCAGGTTTAGGCCTATATATTGCTTATATAGGGATGATACTGGTTGTGCTTATGTGGGTGGCAAACTTTGTATTTAAATTAATAACCGATCCACGGTCACAGTTAGGTGCCGTTGCAGGTGCCGTAGTGGTTGCCGTGATCTTCTTTATCGCGAAAGCATCTATGCCAGTACATTTTGAAGGCATGGAGCTTGCAGATAGTACATTCGTGACAACAGCTGTCTCTTCATACAGCAGCGCAGGTTTGGTAACAATGTACGTGATCATCGGCCTGGCCATTTTATCGGCTGTGGGAACCGGAATCAAGACTTTGTTCGAATAAAGCAATGGCAAGACACAAGCGAAACATACCTGAGATCAATGCCGGCTCTATGGCGGATATAGCTTTCTTGTTATTGGTGTTCTTTCTGGTGACAACCCAGATGGACACTGATAAAGGTCTGAGGGTAAGGCTCCCACCTAAATTGGATGAGAACCAGCCTCCTCCTGACACAAAGCAACATGACAGGGATGTATTGCGGGTGCTTGTAAATGCCAATGATCAATTGTTGGTTGAAGATAAACTTATGCGCATCGAAGAGCTGACTGAATTCACAAAAAGACATCTTACCAATGAGGGGAGGCTGCCTAATTTTGCTGAAAGCTCTGAAAAAGCAATTGTATCGTTGCAGAACGACCGGGGCACGACATATGGCCGCTATGTTCAGGTTTATAATGAATTAAAAAGAGCCTACAATGAAGTACGGGAAGAATATTCAAGGGCTAAATTCAATAAATCTTACGAGGCGCTCTCCGTCACGGATAAAAATGCTGTTGACGATAAATATCCGATCAAAATATCAGAAGCAGAGCCAGTGGACTACGGCGAAGGCAATAACTAGAAAGTAAAGCAATGGCAAAGTTCAGAAAGAAAAAAGGTGATAAATCACAGACCATAAATACATCGTCTCTCCCAGACATTGTATTCATGCTTCTTTTCTTTTTTATGGTCGCAACAAAGATGCGTGACAAAGAGGTAATGGTTAAAACAGTTACCCCGGTAGCATCTGAAGTGGAAAGAGTAGAGAAAAAATCCTGGGTTAATTACATCCTTGTAGGGCCACCTCAAAATGCTGAAAGAGATGGTACAGCTCCAAGAATACAGCTGGATGATAAATACGGCAGCGTAGAAGAGGTGGATGAGTTCATTATCCTTAAAAGGAATGAGCAGCCGGAAGCGATCAGAGATTATCTTACTACCGCGATCAAAGGGGATAAAACTGTGCGCATGGGTCTGATGACCGATATCAAACAGGAGCTTCGAAATGCCAATGCGCTTAAACTACTGTATTCTTCAACTGAAGGCAAAGTACAGAAAGATTGATCAGCCTTTGCTCAATGGCTGATNNGTTAAGCGCAAAGGGAAACAAATGCGCCCGATGTTCGTCCTTCTTTCTGCTAAAATGTTCGGCAATATCAACGACCGTTCTTACCGTGGGGCGTCCCTGGTCGAACTGCTGCATACAGCCACCCTGGTCCATGATGATGTTGTGGACGATGCCAATAAAAGAAGAGGGTTTTATTCAATAAATGCCCTTTGGAAAAACAAAATTGCCGTTCTCGTTGGGGATTATCTGCTTAGCAAAGGTCTTCTCCTGGCTCTTAAGAACCGGGATCACGATATGCTGGAAATTCTTTCTAATGCTGTTGAACAGATGAGTGAAGGAGAACTTCTCCAAATGGAAAAAGCGAGAAGGCTGGATATTACTGAAGATATTTATTTTGATATTATCTCTAAAAAGACAGCTTCACTGATAGCTTCTTGTTGTGGCATTGGGGCATGTTCTACTACGGACAACCAGGCTGATGTGAAAAAAATGGAGGCCTTTGGACTTAATGCAGGGATCGCCTTCCAGATCAAGGATGATCTTTTTGATTACGGTGAAATGGATATTGGCAAACCTACAGGAATAGATATCAGAGAAAAGAAAATGACCTTACCTCTTATCTATGCCCTGCAGCATTGCGATCAAGCTGTTAAGAAGAAAGTGATCAATACGGTCAAGAATCACAACAAGGACAAGGCCAGGGTCGCAGAGGTGATCACTTTTGTAACGCAAAGCGGAGGAATAGAATACGCAAGGGAAAAGATGCTGGATCATTACAATAAAGCCCTGGAACTCCTTAATGAATTTCCAGATTCAGAGGCCCGGGAGCAACTGAATGCCCTCGTAGATTACGTCATAACCCGGAAGAAATAGTGTCTTTAAAGGTCACTACCCACATTCCCCTGAAATCTCCTTCACTGTAATTTATTGCTTTGTCTTTTGGATATAATTTAAGGATCTCCTCATAATTTCTTAGAGCAAGACCATTGTCTTTGGTGCCATGACAATTAAGACATAACCCTTTTATTTCTATCGGATGATAATAATTGATCCTCTTCCTTTTATCAATTCCTATCTGAGGTTTCAATTCTTTGCTCTTTTCTTTTGCATGCTCGAACAAGGTGAGAATATTCTTTTCGAAGTCATCGGGCTTATTTTTAGGATTTCTCAATTTTGACGATGTCCTTCTTATTGTCACATTTTGTGCTTTGCTCAATGAATCAAGTATCGGAAGCGCATGAATATTGCAATAATTTATAGCACCCACTATCCCCGAATCTCCAATCGCACCTTTTAGCCTCCCTGACAAAGCGGTTGCAGTAAAATTTACTATTTCACTACCCTCTATACGGTATTTCTCTGCAACCTCCTCCGGGAGCTTGCCCTCGTCTGATGTTGTACATTGAACCAATAAGAACGAGGTGAGTAATATTGCTGCTATGTATCGCATTATTTTACCGGTTTGCCACTGGATTGCCATGCCCCTATGCCGCCACGTAGATCATAGAGTGTCGTAAACCCTGCTTCTTTCATCATCTGCATTGCAGAGTTGCTTCTCCCTCCAGACCGGCAATAGATAAGGTATGTTTTGGCTTTATCTAAATTCTGAATATCAGACTCAAAGGTTCCGTAGATATTCATATTTCTTGCTCCTTCAATATGGCCGGAGTTGAATTCCTCCGGAGTCCTGACATCGATCAAAACATTATTGGTGTCCCTGGCAAGTTGCTCGAACTCATCTGCCGTTATTACTTTAGCAACGCTCTGGCCTGTTTGTTCCCCATCGTTCACTTCTACCGAAGTACCGTTTATCATTTTCTTATTGTCCGATGCCCCCTGAGAACAGGATGCCATGACCATGGATGATAGTGCCATGGTCAATACCACACCTGACATAATTTGTCTCATTTTTAAATTCATACCTATTGAAGATTAGATGTAGCAAATATAGCCTCAAAAACAACGGTCATTTGGTGATATTCATCACAAAGAGAAAGACTTGCTGATCGCCCAATACCTGTCAACAGGTATAGTCATTTACTTTTCCGGTCCTTTCCGTATAAACAAACATCAATCATTCAGAATCCATTATGAAGTTACGTTTCAAAGAGTATTTAAAGGAATTAAGGGACCCTCGCTATTTTCAGATCATCTATCTGTTCCTTTTTCTTGTCTACGGCATCTTTAACCTGGCATGGGATGCCAATATTCTCAAATACAGCCTTGTCATTGGAAGTGCACTGTTAACACAATACATATGCCTTCGTATCACAAAACAGGGCATCGGTTCGCTGAAGAGTGCCCTTATAACCTCTTTGGGGCTTTGCCTGCTTCTGAACGCAGACAAAGCATGGATCTATGTTCTTGCCGGCGTCCTAGCTATCAGCAGTAAATTTATAATCCGAATAAAGAACAAACACCTGTTCAACCCGGCAAATTTCGGGATCATCATGGCAATCATCCTAACCGGAGATGCATGGGTGAGCCCCGGCCAGTGGGGAAGCAACGCAATACTATTGTACTTCATAGGTGCTGCCGGCCTGATGGTTATTCTTAATGTCGGCCGGATCGATACTTCTCTGGTGTTCATTGGCACCTACACATTCCTTCTGCTTGGCCGTGATATTTATTATCTGGGCTGGGAATTTGATGTGGTGGCTCATAAGATCACGAATGGGTCCCTTCTTCTGTTCGCCTTCTTTATGATCACTGACCCGATGACGATCCCAAACCACAGAAAAGGTCGGATCATCTGGTCCGTTCTTGTGGCGGTACTGGTGTTCCTTGCATCTAGCAGACTATATGTTCAAACGGCGGCGGTTTGGGTGTTGTTCTTTGTGACACCTGCTACCGTGATCCTTGATAAAATATATAAAGCGAAAAAGTTTGAATGGCATTTCGGCCTTTCAATGAACTCAATATCTAATAAATTTAATCTGTAGAATTATGAAACACTTAAAAACGACAATCTTAATTTTTACCGCATTGTTGGGCTCGGCAGGCACCGTATCCTCCTTTTGCGGATTTTACGTTGCATCCGCAGGTGCAGAACTGTATAACGACAAATCTCAGGTCATCCTGGTCCGGGACGGCAATCACTCTATTATCACCATGAGCAATGACTTCAAAGGGAATGTACGCGATTTTGCTATGGTTGTGCCGGTTCCTGTTGTGCTTAAAAAGGACATGGTTAAAGTAGTTGACCCGGGAGTTTTTAAACGACTGGATGCGTACTCAGGGCCACGCCTCGTAGAATACTATGACCAGAATCCCTGCCAGAAGATTGAATACCTCTATGATAAAATAACAGCTACCAGGTCAATGGAGGCCGTCACTGAAGACAGTGAGATCGTTGAAGTAAAAAAATACAAAGTCACAATTGAAGAAAAATATACCGTTGGCGAATATGATATATTAGTCCTAAGTGCAAAAGAGTCTGAAGGTCTGAAACAATGGTTAATTGATAATGATTATAAGATCCCTGAAAAGGCAGAAAGAGTTCTGGAACCATACATCAAGAGCAACATGAAATTCTTTGTGGTGAAAGTAAATCTTGACGAAGTAAGCCAGACAGGGTTCTCAGAGCTGCGCCCCATACAACTAAGTTTCGAATCTGAGCGATTTATGCTTCCGCTGCGTCTTGGGATGGCCAACAGCAGGGGAACACAGGACATGATCGTTTATGCTTTCACACGATCTGGTCGCGTTGAAGCAGCGAATTACAGGACCGTTAATATGCCAACGGCCCGAATGGTCCCTACCTTTGTTAAACAACAGTTTGGGAATTTCTATAAGGACCTGTTTGATCGCAGGTATAATTCTGAAGGGAAAGATGCCGTTTTCCTTGAGTATGCATGGAACGTTACTCCAACATGGCCGGGTGCTAAGTGCGACCCTTGCGTTGGACCACCACCTGTTTACAATGACTTTAAGGAAGCTGGTGTCCCATGGATCAATAATGGTAATGGAGGAAACGTTTTCTTTACAAGGTTGCATGTCCGCTACAGTGAGGACAAGTTCCCTGAGGACCTGTTCTTTATCGTCACCCCGAATACAGAACATTTTCAGAGCAGATATATTGTGACCAATCCTGCCTATGGTGATCTGTCGTGTGATCTCGGAATAAAATATCAGCATGATCTTAAGATCAGAAGGAAGAAAGAACTTATGGAGCTTGCTGCCCTTACTGGTTGGTCTGCAAATATTTACACAAAATATGTCGAGTACGGTTCAGGAAAAATTGACTCCAGTGGTTCAACTCAGAAACAGAGGAATTCAGTAGTACCGATTGCTCCTCGCGGAGGCCATGGACCAACCTTGCCCGCTCTGGTTTTCATTTTTGCTTTTATTGGTATTGTGTTTCTTTTGACCCGTTTAAGACCGCTTGCCACTATCACATAAAAGGGATACTTCATTGTATCTGCACCCTATAGAAGTAAAGCTGGTCTTTGATCTATTTAAAAACCTTATGACCTTTTTTGGGCATCTCACACTAATAGAAGGCAGGCATTTATTTTCAAGTTACTTTTTTCAGGTGATATTCATTCTAAATAAAGTGATCCGTAAAATTAATGCCTGTTTTGATGTAGAGGATCATTCCAGACGCCATGGGGTAAATCCTCTGTCCCCCCAAACCACAAGTTACGCATTATTCGCCGTAGATTCAATCGACCATGGCCTGAAACAAACGTATAAACAAATAGTAAGTTTTAGTCTTCATGGCTGTTTATGGCCCAGACAGCAATAAATAGGTATTGTAAGCAAAAAATGGAATACCGAACTTCGTTTTGGGGGGTGACGGGGGTGTAAATAGGTGTGTAAAATTTATTTCAATTATCCCAACGGACCCCTTCTTTTAGGGTCTTCTTATTTCAAATAGATCCAATTATCTGAGAGATAATCAACCCTGAGAAACAGCCTCAGTTAATTGCTCAAATACCAGCCTATCTTTCAGTAGAGGCATCAAATTTTATTTCTTGCGTATTTTTCTGTTTCTACCCACTTATACCTCATTGCCACTATCCTATATTTGTTCATATGGCATTCAGATTCGCCGGCATTTTATTTTTATTGCTATTGGCAACATCCATCGTTGCGCAGGACATTGATTACACATCAAATGAGAACTGGTGGGCAAGACCGGACATGAATGACTTTGCAGACCATGTCCCGATGGGCCCTTTTTATGACCGACAGGATTCAGCAAAGGCAGATGTCTTCTTTATCCACCCAACCACCTATTACAGAGGGCTCAGTGCCAATGCTTCACTTAAGAATCAAACTTCAAGCCGTCTTACAAATGTCGTTCTTTTAAATCAGGCTACTGTATTCAATGGCTCATGCAGAGTGTTTGCGCCGAAGTACCGGCAGACGATCCTTAAAGAATTCATGCTCAAAGATGATACAGGCCGGGTCTCATATTTCGACATAGCATATAGTGACATCAGAATTGCCTTCGAGACCTATTTAAAAGAATTTAACAACGGAAGACCTGTTGTTATAGCAGGTCACAGCCAGGGAAGTTATCTTGCTCAGCGCCTGTTGGCAGATTATTTTGAGAATAAACCACTTTACGATCAACTTGTCGTAGCATATATTCCTGGCTATCCATTGCCTGAATCAAACTTTGGTACTTTATACAAACAAATCAAAACGTGTAACATTCCGAATGAAACAGGATGTATTGCAACATGGCAAACAATGAATTACGAAGGGACATTTCGATTTAATGACAGACTTGATGGTAGATTACTGGTTTATACCAGTAGCGGACACCGGTTTTTAACAGCTGATGATTCTCTTGCCTGCACCAATCCGTTAAGTTGGAGGAGTGATCAGGTAACCATTCCTACAGACTCAAACCCCGGTAGTCTGATCTCTGTGACAAGGCCTGGCCATATGCCAGAACCTAAAAAAGAAGTATGCGATGCAACTGTTTGGAAAGGTAAAGCAGTAGTGACCGAACTCAAAGATCTGTCATTCAACAGCACTGGGGGAAATTATCACATTCATGATTACGGACTTTTCTGGGTTTCAATACGTCGAAACGTTGCTTATCGTATTGAAAATCACCTTTCGGTATCTGATTGAGTAAAGATTTGCAGAACATCTCAAACTAATGAAATTTAATATATTGCTCTTCTAACGGACAGAACGACTATATTTGATTGAATGCAAGGCCTTTGCGTTTTTAACTGTTGTATAAATTAATAATTGAACTGAACTTTTACCCTGCATAAGAACTTATTATGAGCACCAACTTATTTCGATCCGTTTCAAGCCTGAGGGCATTGATAAAAATGCTTCTTATTGTGTTTGTGGTGACAGGCTCCTATACTTCTTCGCTTGCCACGCATGTGTTGGGAGCAGAAATTGCCTATAAGGCTTTAGACACGCTAAAATTTGAATTTATAGTAAAGGTATACCGGGATTGCAGAGGCGTTCCTCTTAGTAATATTTCTAGTGCAACCCGGGTTCGGTGTGAAGATGGGTCGAATGCCAGTGGAGTAAGTATGACATTGAAAAGCATTCGCACCATTACTTCTGTATGTGACACTGCTTCAGATCCCTGCAATCCACAAAACAGTTTCGGGACGGGAAAAGGCATTGAAGAACATGTGTTTTCAACAGTTATAGATTTCAACGATCTGACATATGCAAAACTGATAAAATGTTGTAAAATAATTTTTGAAACCGGCCAATGCTGCCGTAATGGTGCTATCAATACCGGTGCAGCTAATCAAAACTTTTACACGTATGCATTATTAGACCTTTGCAAAGCCCCAGTGAACAACTCTCCGATTCTGACTTCAGACCCGGTAGCATATCTTTGTTGTAATATCCCTGTCAGCCACTATATCGGAGGAAGAGACCATGTGGATTATGACTCATTAAGCTATAAACTGCGGCACCCCTTAAAAGCATATAATAGTATTGTCCCATACAGTTCTCCTTTTAGTCCTGATCAACCGTTCACGGTTTACGATCCAGGCGGAACGGGTAAAATTGATCCAAATGTGGATCCACCGATCGGATTTTACTTTGACTCCTTAAATGGAGGAGTGATATTTACTCCCACCAAATGTGACGAGGTAACCGTAATGGTCATTGAGATCAGCGAATGGAGAATGGACACAAGCGGAACCTATCAACTCATCGGAGTAACTCAGAGAGATATGAATTTATGGGTGGAATCGTGTTCCGGGAACAACCCCCCCACTTTGTCAGGACCCTATGAATATGATGTCGTAGAAGGTGATTCTTTGATCTTTGACATAAAAAGTGATGACAAAGTATTCGTTCCGCCTCCTCCTGCTACTGCTCCCGACCCTGACACTGTTACACTTACCTGGAGTAAACCCTTTTCAAATGTCTCTTTAAAGATCGTTGACACAACAGCGATTAATCCTATCTTAAGGTTTAGCTGGAAAGCACTGAAAGGCCCTGGCACAACTGGCAGCTATCAGTTTACCGTGACTGCCACTGATAATGCTTGCCCTTACAATAATGTCACTAACAGAACATACCTGATCAATGTATTGTCAGATACAACCGCATCGGTCGATAAGCCTGAACTTGCAGATCTGTCCATTGCCCCTAACCCTAATTCAGGGGATTTTATTCTTTTCTCTTCTAAAAGTGAATTTCAGATTTTGAGGATCGTTAATCTAACGGGTAAAGAGGTCGGCTTTTCTGTTTTAGAAACGACAAATAAGAAGAACAGCTCTAAAATAGTTCTCGATCAACCAAAACCGGGCATTTATTTTCTTGAAATAGGATATAACGGATATCATCAGGTGATACGTCTCGTCGTTTTATAGATGGTGATCTATCTTAGTTTATAAATCTATGATTACCGTTTAATGTCAGGGCTCCGAGATAAACGCAATTTAGTTTCTTCAGTAAAACTGTCAGTTCCATACTTTGTTGTTTTGGTTGTTGCCTTCATTCCGTTGTTCGTAAATTTGGGTGCTTATCCTGTTCAACTTTGGGATGAGTCCCGGATTGCCATCAACACCTACGAAATGATGCGCTCAGGGAATTATCTGATAACTACTTTTGAAGGAGCCAGCGAAACATGGAATATGAAACCACCGTTTCTGAACTGGTGTCAGATACTCTCTTTCAAAACTTTTGGCGTCAACGAATTTGCCTTCCGCTTTCCTTCGGCATTGGCCGGTCTGATCCTTTTCCTTTGGATCGTCAAAATGTTCCGAAACATTGGCTTTTCATTCCTGGCCGGTTTCGTTTCTGTAATGTTACTCATTGTAAGCCCAGGATTTCTTGGATTTCATGCAGTTCGGTCAGGGGATTACGAAGGCTTGTTATTCCTGTTTCTTATTCTCCAGTTTGGGCACTTTTACCTTTATCTTAGAGAACCAGACACTAAAAAAGCCTTCAGGCACTTATACCTGATGCTCGTATTTTTAGTGCTTGCTGTTCTGACCAAGAGCGCGAATGGATTATTCTTTTTGCCAGCCTTTGGCATTTGGTGGGTCATTGAAAAAAAGTGGAAGGACCACTCTGTCTTAAAGGTGATAAGTCGTGGTCTGCTGGGAATCATAGCAATACTTTCATTTTATTTTCTACGTGAAATTTACGATCCCGGTTATATTAAAAACGTTTGGGTAAATGAACTGGGAGGCCGGCTGTCCGGCTCGATCGATCAGGACGGATTTCCAAATCGGTTTTACTGGGAGCTGTATGTCAGACAAACGGGAGGATGGATATATGCAACAGGGTTTCTTTTCATTACAGCGATGTTTTTAGGTAAAAAGAATGAGCGCAGGTTCCTACTTTTTTCTTTTACCTGTGCATTCATTTACTATAGCATAATTCATGTTTCCAAAACCAACACAATTTGGTACAATTTGGCTATAATTCCTGTTTTTGCAATGATCTCAGGTATTTCTGCTGAGATCATATTTACTCGCATTTTACTAACTGTCAATTTTACTAAATCTAAGATCAAAGCTTTCTCCTGGTTTCTCATAGCCCCGCTTTTGATCCCTTACGGGAAAACATTACAAAACTCAATTGAACAGACCCGTGAAGTAGATAAACATGAGCAGTTTTACGCTGTTACGAATTTCTTAAGAGACCAGATTACCGCACCACCTGTAAAACACTGGAGGTTTTATTCAACCGAATACTGTGCACATAACTGGTGGTATCTTAAACGACTACAGGACAGGGGCCATGACATTAGATATACCTACAATATTGATAGTCTGTCAGTTATGGACACAATTGTTTGTTATGAGCAAAAGGCCATTGAATACCTTGATACGGCATTTGTGTTGGATACATTGTACTTCGGCGATTATCAGATAGTAGTTCCTATATCAGAAAAAGCATCTCGTTAGAACCATGTTCTTTACCTGCGTCAGGAATTAATGCCGTGTCCAATTAAACGCATTCCCGATCTGTCAATAGCCATCCTTATAAGTGTTAATGACTGCTGGCGCCAATCTTATATAACAGTTTAAAGTTGCACAACTCGGTTCAAACAGCTAATTTGCTGAATTAGTATTGTGTTGATTTCAAGTGTTTACCATTCGACCCCATACCTTAAAACACTATTGGCTCATTATTTCAATGTTCCTTTGTTTTCCCGGTTATGCCTATGCCATTGACCAGGAACAACAATCCGAACAAGAGGTTCTTCATGCAACAATAAACGAATCTTATGTAGACAGCCTCCTGAAACATGGCACAGAATTCATGAATCGTGAGGATCGGATCCATAATACAAAAGATGAACTCACACGTGCGTATCAATATTCGCGTGCTTTACTGTATCATGATGGGATCATTAAAAGTTGTAAGGCCCTTGGCAATTATTACATTGCTCTTTCTGACAATGAAAATGCCACCAGATACTTTTACCTTTTCATGAAAGAGGCGGAAGCGGTAAAGGATACCTCTTATATCGCAGAAGCTTATATACGTCTTGCTCTTGTTATGTACAATATGAACAAATGGCAGGAGTCACTCAATTATCTTAACACTGCTGAAGCAATGCTCAGAGAAGTCGGGGGTCCGGCTAAAAGAATAGAACTGATCACATATTTAAATGGCGTCTGTCATGTTCAGCTGGGTAATTATTCCATTGCAAGAAATTTTCTGGAAAAAGCAAAAAGCTGGGCTTTTGAAAATGCTGACAGCATGCGTTATTATGAAGTAAGGCTGGCATTGAATACTATAAAAGCTGCCAACGAGCACTCTGATGAGGTCTATAAAGAATTTGATGCCATCTCTAATTATTTCATATCAAAAGGGGAGAAAATGGCCTATTGTTTTACGATCAAAGGTCGATCAAAGGCACTATTATCGGAGGGTAGGGCAAACGAGGCATATATATACGCATCCGAAGCGCTTGAAATAGCTCGTTCCATGAATTTGATCTACCCGATCACAGAATTACTGGCAACCCTGATCGAAACAGAAAGACAGCGTGGCAACTATGAATCAGCTTTCAAATACCTATCCGAACTAAAGATACTCAACGATTCAACAAATAGTATGGAAGTTGCAACGCAAGTGACATTGCTTGGAGCTACATACCAGTTTGAAAAGAAAACGGCTGCATTTGACGCGGAGATACAGGCTAAGAATCGCCAGAAACGATTTTTTGTATTCATGTTTCTAGTTACTTTTCTGGTTGCCCTTGTAATTGTATTCGTCTTAAGATTGGTTGGAATTCAAAGAAAAAAACTGGACCTGTTACTGCATAATATTCTTCCAAGACATACCGTAATGGAACTTCAGAAAGGTGGGCACAGCATACCGAAAGCACATAAAGATGTTACCATCGTTTTTGCTGATGTTGAGAGCTTTACTAAGATCGCAAGTACATTGAAACCAGATAACCTGGTCAAAATGCTGGATCGTTATTTTGGTCAGTTCGATAAGATAATAACAAAATACGGGCTTGAGAAGATCAAAACTATCGGTGATGCATATATGTTCGTTACCGGGTTAACGGAAGACTCTCCAAGTGCACATAGGGCAGCTGATGCGTGCCTGGAAATGATTGAATCCATTCATGTCCTTCGCGATGAAATTGAAGAGAAATACGGCAACTATTTTGATTTTAGGTTCGGTATGCACACCGGGAATGTGGTTTCGGGAGTAGTTGGCGACATCAAATACGCATTTGATATCTGGGGCGATGCGGTAAATATTGCTGCACGCATGGAAGAAACCAGCGAAACAGGTAAAATAAACATTAGTCAGGACACGATGAGGATCCTCAAAGATGAATACATATGCACCCCCCGCGGATCCTTTAATATAAAGAATCGCGGAGTGGTGGAAATGTATTTTTTAGAAGGGAAAATAAATTGATTGACCCTCTATTTACTATCTAGGTGTATCACACAATGTAGGGCAGAATGATCCAGGACCAGTTCTTAAAACATTGGTGGCATTTTCGTTAGGAATAAAAATGATACCGATTTTTTTATCTCCCGAAGCGGGATCTTGCTCTAGGTAAAAACTGAATTTAACGTACTGGTCTTCTTGGCCCATTGAAGAAGTTAACTGCTGTAAATTCTCTTTACCAATAAACCCACCCACTGTAGTATTTGGTGGCAAACATTCGTACGCGTCAATAAAATCCGTTTTGTACGAATTTATCAATGACTGTGCTTCTTCACTGCTTATTAAGCCACCTAATGTTTCGTGGACCTGTACACTTGTTCCTTCTAAAGTTTCAGGGGCTGCATTTGAATTACCGGAATCAGCATTTGCTGCAATAAAAAGGAATCCGGCAAAGCTTATTGCGATACCGAAAACCAGACCGGTTAAAAAGTTAGATTTCGTGTTCATGTTATTAATAGGATAAATGATTAATTATCGAATATAGTAAATATTAGTAAAAACCCGCATTAAATAGTTCTACTTAACAAATTCTTTTTTAAAGAGATACAGGTAAAATTGATGCTCATTCTATCTAATTCCGCACCTAAAAAAAATAAAATTGCAACAAAGTACTATACTTTATTTCAACGATGAAAGTCTAAAAAAACATCCTTTCTTCCTCTCCATACCAACTTTAAAAGAGTTCATCTGACGGACCTGGAAATTCTTTTTTACATACTTATTACTTAAAATGGAATTTTGCTTGCAACCACACAACCCTATTCAGCGTCTTGCTTAATAACGCAAAACTGTAATCTATGAAAATATTCATATCGCTCCTGTTTTTAATGGTTAGCAATCTTGCCATGGCCAAGGTCATTTACACAGACCTGGCTCCTGATAGTGTCATGAATTTCTCTCTGCCTGGTTCATCGACATATGTCAGCGGCACTGGCATCCAACTTGACATTGATGGCAAAGGCAAAACTGAATTCCATTTTAGCTATGAGATCTTTTCCAATATAAGCGGTATCGTCTGGAAGGTACAAATGGTGCCTAAAGATACGGCAAACCAGACGATATGGACGTCTTCTAAACCATTTGGAGGCAATCATTTCATCCGAGCGATCAAATACGGTGATTCAATTGGTCCTTATTCAGGATTCGGGCAGGATTCAGCTCCACTTCTGGGGCATGATCAGAATGTTAACCTTGCAGGAACAGGAGACCAGTATATAGGCATCAGGTTCATTTCCGGAGGGAAAATTCACTATGGGTGGATCCTTTTGAATTTAAAATACAGCGGCAGTGCCGGCACCCTGACTGTAAAATCCTATGCGTACCAGGACATCAGTAAGCGAAAAATACTTGCCGGTGTAATATGTAAGGACAGTTATGCCTCATTCAAGGAGGAAGCCTGCTACAAGTACGTATGGAACGGAAAATTATATACCCAGTCAGGCACCTATTATGATACGATCGCAAACTCGACCGGATGTGATAGCATCATGACCCTGGACCTGTCCATCAATGCAACAAAAAGCGTATTCAATGAAACAGCATGCCTTTCCTTTGCATGGCAAGGCAAGGTGTATACAAAAACGGGGATCTATCTCGATACACTTAAGAATTCTAAAGGGTGTGATAGCGTTATGACCTTAAATCTGCAAATTCTTGGCAGTGATACAGTCATCTCGGTTCTATCCTGCAATGCAATTGTATGGAATGGCCAAACTTTGAAATCGACAGGCACCTATTTTGATACCCTGAGCAATAAAAACGACTGCGACAGTACGATAACTTTATACCTGACCATTGGGGCCAATGACACCGTTATTTACAAGAACGCCTGTTATGAATTTGAATGGAACGGAAAGATCCTTGACTCCACAGGGACTTATGTGGACACACTACTCAATCGGTACTCCTGCGACAGTGTGGTCGAACTACATCTAAGCCTGCTTTCTACAAAGGCTTTCTTTACTGAATCGGTGTGCAACGAACTGAAATGGTTAGATAAAACCTATACACAAAGCGGAACATATATCGATACTATTCCTAATTCTGCCGGATGCGACAGTATCATCACACTTGAACTTAAAATCAATTCAACAAATGCTCAGTTTGAGGTGTCAGCATGTAATGAATATATATGGCTTTCCAATATATATAAAGAATCGGGCACATATTATGATACAATTGATAATTCAGCAGGATGCGATAGCATTATGACTCTGCAGCTGTCGATCACAACCATTGACACCAGCGTGACTGACTCAACTGTTCGATTGATCGCAAATTCAGATAATGCCAAATACCAGTGGATCGATTGCAGCGATATGTCTGCTATCGATGGTGACACAAACAAGGTTTTTGAAGTTTTCAAGACTGGATCTTTTGCCGTGATCGTTTCAAAAAACGGGTGTACAGACACTTCTTCCTGTCATCAGGTTATTGTAAACGGGATCTACCTTCCAGGTCAGGGGAGCATGTTCACCTTGTTTCCTGTACCCTCTTCAGATATAATCTCACTAAAAGGTGATCTGAGTAAGGACCTGACCCTGACCGTATATTCAAATGAGGGGAAGAAACTGGATCTACCTCCTTTATACAGAATGAACGACAAGATAAACATAGATGTATCGGGCCTGGCAGCCGGTCTCTATTTTCTTGAAGGCCATGCAGGGTCCGAATTGATATCGTTTAAATTTGAAGTGGTGAGGTAAAAATTCGGAATCTGATCCTAAACAGCGCCAAAATCAAGTTTAAGGAAATCAATCCTTGGTTTCATTTGCACAAGTTCAACTTTTGCCATTCCAAGTATTTTACGTGACGCAATGAATGCCGGAACTTCCATGTACTTGTCAGATAAGTAAACCACCTTCTTAATTCCTGACTGGATAATGGACTTGGCGCACTCATTGCATGGGAATAAGGCAACGTAAATTGTGCAGTTCTTCAGGCTTTCCTTCGTGGCGTTTAAGATGGCATTCAGTTCTGCATGGCACACATAGGCATATTTAGTGTCTAAAAAATCTCCTTCCCTGGACCATGGAAAATCTTCATCATCGATGCCTCTTGGTGCTCCGTTATATCCTGTTGCGATAATTTTATTGTCATCATCAATTATACAGGCACCAACCTGAGTTGAAGGATCTTTGCTTCTTTTGCCTGATAGTATGGACACGCCCATAAAATATTCATCCCAGGAAATGTAATCGTCCCTTTTGGTTACATTTCTTGACTTCCCTGCAATATCTTCCAGAGCTTTGTCGATCTGGATAAAGAGTTCATCCAGGGAGCCATCATTTGTAAACCTATAATCCGAAAGTTCAATGCATCTTCTCAGATTCCCTTTGGTGGGATCCGTATTGGCCCACTCACGTTCTTCGTTCTGCACGAAAGTTTCAAAAGAGACCGAATCCGTTTCACTGGCTCTTTGCGTTGCCCGCTCGTACCGAGTCCTTGCATCAGCATCAATAGCGAAAAGATAGAAATGACCTTTGCTTTTTAAAGCTTTCACCTCCCCTT
>DJML01000088.1 GCA_002436505.1 Bacteroidetes bacterium UBA6491
CCAGTAAGGCGGTTGCAAAATTTCATTTTCTAAGACAGCAGCGAAAGATGGCTGCAGGTATCCCCAATATCTCTCTTGCTGATTTAGTAGCACCTGAAAACGTTGAGCATTCCGATTATTTAGGTGTTTTTGCCGTAACCTCAGGTTCAGTAGATCACCTGGTCAATAAATACAATGCTGACCACGATGATTACAAAATAATAATGGTCAAGATCCTTGCGGACAGGATGGCAGAGGCAATGGCTGAATTTTTGCATGAAAGAGTGCGAAAGGAATTCTGGGGATATGCAAAGAATGAGAATTTAACAAATAAAGACCTGATCAAAGAGAGTTATGTTGGGATCAGGCCTGCTCCAGGTTACCCGGCATGTCCTGACCATACAGAAAAGCAGATCATCTGGGATCTTTTAGAGGTTGAAGAAAATACAGGCATGAAACTAACCGAAAGTTTTGCCATGCACCCTGCTTCATCTGTGTCAGGATTTTATTTCGCACATCCGCATAGCAAATATTTTGCAGTAGGAAAGATAGGGGAAGATCAGCTGGTTGATTATGCAATGCGAAAGCAGACAGATGTACAAATAATGAGAAAATGGTTGTCGCCAAACCTGGATTAATTAACACAAATTTAATTCGTAATAAATACAGAGTTTAAAATTCGCGATCTCTATTGGGGTTTATTCATAGTTCACTTACTTTTGCGCCTAACAAAATAGCACGTTCATATGAGTGTATTGGTTAATAAAGATTCGCGCATCATTGTCCAGGGTTTCACAGGGGGTGAAGGTACTTTTCACGCAGGGCAGATGATTGAATATGGCACAAATGTCGTTGGTGGTGTTACTCCTGGAAAAGGAGGGCAGACTCATCTTGACAAGCCGGTATTCAACACTGTGGAGCAAGCGGTGAATGATACAAAGGCTGATGTGTCGATAATCTTTGTTCCACCTCCGTTCGCAGCAGATGCCATCATGGAAGCAGCAGACGCCGGGATCAAAGTGATCGTATGTATTACCGAAGGAATACCTGTAGCTGATATGGCAAAGGTAATGGACTATATTTCTGACAGAGATTGCCGTTTGATAGGACCTAATTGTCCGGGAGTTATGACTGCAGGCGAGGCAAAAGTGGGGATCATGCCAGGTTTTATCTTTGAAAAAGGAAGGATCGGTATTGTCTCAAAATCAGGTACACTTACCTATGAAGCAGTTGACCAGTGCACAAAAGCAGGTCTTGGTCAAAGTACGGCTATCGGTATCGGAGGTGATCCTATCATTGGAACTTCAACAAAAGAAGCTGTCGAAATGTTAATGAACGATCCTGAAACGGACGGCATTGTTATGATAGGTGAGATCGGAGGTAGCATGGAAGCCGAAGCAGCCCGATGGATCCAGAAGAATGGCACAAAACCTGTCGTCGGTTTCATAGCAGGTGAAACTGCTCCTAAAGGTCGTCGTATGGGTCATGCAGGCGCGATCGTTGGTGGCAAGGACGATACTGCTCAGGCCAAGAAGGCCATCATGCGCGAATGCGGAATACATGTCGTGGACTCTCCGGCAATGATCGGTCAGAAGATGGCTGAAGTGCTTAACCAAACCGCCCGTTAGAACAAGATTTACTTTTTGTCCGTATTGATCGTTAATCCCTGAGAAGGGTTATCGTTCCTTCATATAGGTCGGTTTTTCCGTTGTCTTTTCTTTCAAGGCTCAGGATATAGAAATACGTGCCCTCTGGATAATTGATGTCAGAGATCTTGTTTACCCCATCCCAGCATGCGGTAGGATCTGATGATCTGTAGAGCCTTTCTCCCCAACGATTATAGATCTCCAGTAAAAATTCGTAACAACCACGGTCAACACCTTCTATAAAATAACAATCGTTATATCCGTCATGGTCCGGCGTGAAGATATTCGGAACGAGCAATTCTTTTTCATATGCCGGTTGCACACGGATGGTTTTGAAAATTGAATCCGGACAATCAGTTTTAGAATCTACTACAAGTTCAACCAGGTAATCCCCAGGTGCGCTATAGGTGTGTTTTACGTTCTCATTTGTGGAAGTGGAACCGTCCCCAAATTTCCAGATAAAATCTCGACCATCGCTTTTATTGGTGAATTCAACCTCGTTGTTGCAACCGTCAACCTTAAATTCAAAATCTGCGTTGGCCTGATCAACAACCTGAATCGTCCTTTTATATAGATCGTTCACATTGCAGGTGGTGGAATCAAACACTTTGAGGGTAATAGTATAGGTTCCGACATCAGCGTAAACATGTGTCGGATTTAAATTGATGGAATCAAAAGTGCCATCCCCGAAATCCCACAAAAAGGTAGCTCCTTTTGAACCTCTGTTGTTGAAATCTACGGAAAGAGGAGCACAGCCATAAACGGGCGAAGGGACAAACTCTGCAACCACAGCTCCCCTGATCTGCAGATCGATCTTAAAGCTTGCATTGCTGCACCTGTAACTCACATTTTTGGTAAATGCTGCGTTTGGCGTTACCGGAAAATCCTGGTGACCCTGCCCTGGGTCACCGTCCGGACAACTTGCACAAACGGACTGATAAACTACTCCTTTTTTGTCGAATCTGCTTGTGCCGCCATCAACGTGATCTGCTGCGGTGTCCCCTCCGAAATATGTTGCAAAAAGAAGGGATTCTGCGTTCTTGGCAAGTACCAGAATATAGAAATCGTTTCCGTCCGTTGCGCTTTGAATGGCATCACCTGAGATCTCTAAGCCGTTCGTAGAACCTGGGTGATCAGCTGATACAGCTGAACCCCATCCGCTTACATATATGTGTTCACAATTATCCACCAAGAATGCCGAAGGTGCCAGATCATTTCTGTTATCTCGGTTACCAAATGACGTTTGAAAGGCGATCGTTTTTAACGAGGTATCAAGTTTTGCAACGAACTGCCCTTTATTAGGTTCTCCATATACATTGGGCGAGGGGGCTATGTTTCCCTCAGTCTGGCCCATGCAATAGACACTGCCTTTATTGTCGATCTCAATGAAGTATACCTGGTCATAGGAGGATGTACCGAAATAGGTCATGTTCTTTAATTTCCGGTTCTTTACACTAAAAGAAGCTATAAAACCATCAACGCCACCCGCTTTATTCATCTGATATGCATCCGGAGTCGTTTTTAGATCGTTGCTGATACTTCCTCCTCCTACATACACGTTGCTGTCAGTGTCGATCTTAATGCTGTACAATGCATCATTGCCTGAACCTCCCAGATAAGTGCTCCATAATAGTTCACTCAGGTCATTTTTTAATTCAAATACGATCCCTTCAGCAGAATTTGCAGTTTCGTCAATAGCGTCTACCATAGGGAAATCAATGGACAAAGTTGTTGACGTTATGTACATGTTGTTTTCCAGGTCCGGAATGATGTCTCCCCTGAAATCATCAGCATAGTTGTAACGCAAAGTAGAGGTTGTGTTCTGTCCGTCCCTGAGCGATCCTCCTACCAGGGTAGACGCCATCATGGTGGTCCCATCTGAAGATATTCTTGTAACAAGGATGTCTGTCACCCCGCCATGAACAGTGTCATAAGCATTTGGGGTCGTCGGGAAATCCGAAGAATAGGTGGTTCCCATAACAACCAGATCATCGTTATAGTCAACAACCAGACTGTGCGGGTATTCATCCTCGCTTCCTCCAAGATAGCTGGCCCAGAGAAGGGTTGAACCGCTTGAGTCGTATTTGCTCAATGTGATATCCGAGGGCAGATTTGCCGGTGGTTTTCCATCACCACCGCCATATATGGTCTGAAATGCACCGGTCGTTACAGGATATTTGCCTTCGGTAATATCCATGATGCCTCCGGCATAAAGATTTCCTTTGGAATCATAGGTGGCGGTAAATCCGAAGTTGTCTCCTTCAGAACCGGAATATGTGCTGAATATTAATACCGGGTCAATTGTAAGAGTACCTTCTCCTGAACCTTCTTCAATACTATACGTGAAAGAATTGCCGGAAAGCTCCAGGTTGCCTTCAATTTCAAACTTTTTCAGGCCACTGGCGGCAGCATCAGACACAGACCTGTAAATCACAGGTACCTGCTCATATATCATGCCAACAGATGTCCTTATGGCAAGAGATTTCCCTACTTTACTCATGGATTCAGCGCCTTCAATCTCAACTATTATCTTGCTGTAATCAGCACCGGGACTGACGATCCAGTCATATTTAAGATCTCCGGTAAATTTATCGGTGTAAAAATGGATATCAATTCCGTCATATATTCCTTTGATAAGGACCTCTCTGTACGATCTGACCCTTGAAGCCCACTTTGACCGGTCTCTTCCAATGAAATAATTGTAATAATATGCAAACGGTCTTTCGGTACTTACCACAGGTTCGTCATTTGCCTCTATAAATCTTGCCCTGACCACATGTCCATGCACAGTGATTTGTTTGTTTAGGGGCAATGGATACGTCTCATGTGCTTCATGTGCCAGCTGACTTTTTTCTTCGTTATTGTAAAGAAGATACGTGAGACCGGTTCTTTCAATGAACATATAACCTGAAGGAATCCGACACCTGAACAGTACCTTATTGTCCCATTGCCCTTTGTTCTCTTCAAATTTGTATTCGTAGTGATGAAATTCTTCCTGGGCAATCACATTTCCTGGCAAAGGTTGACCTTCAGCAAACGGGTTGTTATATACTGCCAATAGAAGTAGCAATATGCCTTGAAATAGTAGTTGTATTCGTAACCGTTTCCGGTGCATTTCTAACAAAAATAACATATTACCCTGTTTGTATGACTATAGAGAAAGTCAAAACGTTGGCCAATTCCAGTATATTCGCGGAAATTTTACATTGATGGAACTTAACGAACTGCAAATTCAGCGGCGTCAGGCACTTAAACAGCTCAGAGAGCTTGGAATTGACGCATATCCGGCTGACTCATTCCAGGTAACCGCATATAGTTCGGAGGTGAAATCGGAATACGACGAATACGAGGGCAAGGAAGTGGTGCTGGCCGGTAGGCTGATGAGTCGCAGGATAATGGGCAAAGCGTCTTTCGCTGATCTTCAGGATACCAAAGGAAGGATCCAGCTTTACATAAGCAGGGATGATATCAGTGACGACGAAGAAAAAACCTATTATAACACGGTCTTTAAGAAACTGCTGGACCTGGGAGATATTGTTGGTGTGCGGGGTAATGTATTTAAGACAGGAATGGGTGAAGTATCGGTACATGTCCACGAATTAACCGTGCTCGCCAAATCACTTAATCCGTTGCCATTGCCAAAAGAGGTTGACGGGAAGGTATATGACGCATTTACCAATCCTGAGCAAAGATACCGCATGCGGTATGTGGACCTGATCGTTAATGAGCATACCAGAGAAACGTTTGTTAAAAGGACAAAGACCATTAATTCAATGCGGGATTTCCTCAATCAGAAAGGATATCTTGAGGTAGAAACACCTATCCTTCAGCCTATTCCGGGAGGAGCGGCTGCAAGACCTTTTGTAACGCATCACAACACCCTCGATATGCCCCTGTACTTAAGGGTAGCCAATGAATTATACCTGAAAAGGCTGATCGTCGGTGGGTTTGATGGGGTGTTTGAATTTGCAAAAGATTTCAGGAATGAAGGTATGGATCGAACCCACAACCCCGAATTCACTCAGATGGAGCTTTACGTTGCATATAAGGACTACCACTGGATGATGGATGTTACTGAAGAAATGCTGCGCCATATATGTGTCGATGTGACAAGCGATACCAAAGTGAAATTTGGCGACCGTGAAATCGACTTTGGTAAGCCGTTTGAACGCCTGACGCTATATGGGGCAATTGAGAAATACACAGGTGTTGATGTAAGCCGGATGAACGAAGCGCAACTTAGGGAAGTATGTAAAAAATTCAAGGTGGAGATCGACGATTCGATGGGCAAAGGAAAACTGATCGATGAATTATTTGGAGAAACAGTTGAGGACCACCTGGTTCAACCCACTTTTATAATGGACTATCCTGTTGAAATGAGTCCATTGACGAAGAAACATCGCGACAATCCGGAAGTGACTGAACGGTTTGAGCTAATAATAAATGGTAAGGAGATAGCAAATTGTTACAGTGAGCTGAATGATCCCATCGATCAACGTGAAAGATTTGAAGAACAGGCTAAATTACTTGAAAGAGGTGATGACGAAGCAATGTTTATCGATCAGGATTTCCTTCGGGCCCTTGAGTACGGGATGCCTCCAACAGCAGGGATCGGGATAGGGATTGACCGGTTGGTGATGTTGCTGACCGACAACGCTAGCATTCAGGAAGTGTTGTTCTTCCCGCAAATGAGACCGGAGAAATTTGAAACGAAAAAACCGGTTGAACTTAATGACAATGAGAAGGCCATTTATGATATTCTATCCGGCTCCGGAACAATGGATCTGGCTGAGCTGAAGAATGCATCAGGTCTTTCAAATGCGCAATGGGACAAAGGCATCAAGTCACTTGGAAAACTTGGGATGGTTAAAGTGACCAAATCTGGCGATGATCTGATTGTAGAGATCGTCGATTAAGCCCTTATTTCATTTCGATAGAATTCCAAATTGCGAAACTGACTCTTATCAGGGTTCACCACTTTCTGGCCATATAATCGTATCTTTTCATAAGCGTTTGAAGGTATGAAGAAGATATTAGTCCCTACGGATTTTTCATCATGTGCCGATGCAGCCGTTGATCTTGCTATTTACCTGGCTGAAAAGTCCAAAGCAGAAATACATTTTCTGCATTTGTTAATGACACCGGTGGATTGGGTTAAACTGCCCCTGGAAAAAGAAGATTTATATCCGGAAACTAAGGAACAAATCAGCAAAGCTCGTTTTGAGCTGGACCAGCTGTCACTCCGCGCTGAGAAAAAGAACCTAACGGTTCAAAAGTCCCTCGTGCTCGATAAAGGCAAGGAGGAGCTTAGCAAGCACCTGAACCATTATTCACACGATTTTATTGTGATCGGATCTCATGGTACGTCTGAAATGAATGACCATATCGGGACCAACACACAGAAAGTGGTACGTTATTCAACAACGCCTGTTCTCGTGGTAAAAGAAAGCATTGGAGATCCGAAGTTCAGGAATATTGTTTTCGCTTGTGCATTTGACGAGGATGTAGATGCTCCATTTGCAAAGGTTCTGGATTTTGCAGAATTGATGGACGCGCACGTATACCTGCTATACATCAATACACCATACGATTTCAGGGAAACTGAGGAAATGGAAAATAAGATGATGGAACTGTTGAGCCATTGTAAAATCGGAGCCTGTTCTATCAATATTTATAATTCATATGATGAGGAGAGCGGAATACGGAGATTTGCACACCAGGTAAATGCAGACTTGATTGTCATGTCCACACATGGAAAGAAAGGTTTTATACGAATGATCTCACCAAGCATTACAGAGAGCATAGTGAATCATGCCAAACTGCCTGTGCTTTGCGTTAATTTTTCGGATGATTGATCTTCAGGTTTTCGCAACGGTATATTTTTGAATCAATACGCAATGAGTTATCCTGATGTTTTGATATTTAGAAGGTTAGGGATAGAGTCAAACAAAGAATTTCTGGCCTTCATGCATAAAGACTGCCATGTATGTACTTCAGAAGGGTTCAGTGCGCTTGCTACGATCAAAGTATCAACGAATTCAAACCATGTTATCGCGAGTTTGTATGTGATCAGATCGAATATCCTTAGTCCCGGAGAGATCAGCCTT
>DJML01000109.1 GCA_002436505.1 Bacteroidetes bacterium UBA6491
ACTGGTCATGTACATAGGGGTAAGCTCCCATGAAGTGCTGTAATCAGCGTTAGGGAACCTGGTTGGGTTCTTGATATCATAGACTATTTCAATTCCAGGAACGGTTACGTCAGGGTTAGTTTTAATACCACCTTGTGCACCCAGTTGGTAATAACCTGCAAATGAATTAGGATCAGCAGATAGCATGGCTCCAAAAGGAGATTCAATGGTAGTGATCTGGTACGTCAGACTGCTGTTGTTCAAATTGTCGTCGTTTCCATCCATTGCAACAACAATGTTATGAACTGTATTTCCGTTGAATTCAGGAATTTTGCTAAATATAAATTGCCTGGTCTGTCCTTTTGCGACAGGGGTATTAAATGTTTCCTGAACGGATTTACCACCGTTAATGGTGTATTTCAATGGGATCTTTTTTAACTCGAAGTCACTGTTGTTCTTAATCGTAGCGACAACAGCTTCCTTGTATCCACCACACTCGCTGCCACCAACCATATCTACTGATTCGATAGAAACATCAATGTAGTACTCGTAGCATCCGATGTCCGGTGTTGAAACATTCCTTGTGATGCCACGGTAGTCAGTGGTCCACGCTGCTAAAGGCGTTCCTTTATTGGCCATGTCAAATGCCAAAGGTGTGAGGTTGTTATTGTTAACGTCAGCAAAATCAGGATTAACGCTGATATTGTTCTTCCCGCCGGTAGCGTTCATCCAATCTTTAAATGATGAATATTGGTTGGTACCCCAGTACAAATACATTGTATTGAAGGTCGCATCATCAATATGGAAGTTGTTGTAGTCAAATGTTGGACCGGATGCGGCAAAATACGCATAGACATAGAGGTAATTGTTGTCAAGATTGGTATATAGGTTGTTGTTGACGATCAAAGCACCATCCAGGTAATAGAAATAGAAATANNGCGATGGTCCACTGACCAGTCGAACTGTAGCCGTAATTATACCACATGGCATAATAGCCTGCTCCCATATTTACCTTGTTGTTGATGATATTGATGTCAGCGCTGCCGTATCCGAGGATATTATACATCGCATAAACACCGTAATCATTTTTGATCCATATTTCGTTATTAATTACATCTATTTTGTCACAGTAGTTAAGATAGTAGGCATAAAGATAGATTCCGTAGACATAGGTGCTGTTGCCACCCACCTTGGTTGTTTCCAGATAGTTCCCGTCTATTGTGATATTCCCGCTTATGCTGCTGTAATAGTAGTACAGATACATGCCGTAAGAGTAATACGGGTGGTTGTCAATGATTCGGTTGTCTTTTACGATCAACGGGTCTGAACCGGTGCCATAATAACCATAGAGATACATGTTATAATGATAATACGTACCTGATGTAGCCCCCAGATCATGAAGGTAATTACCTACGATTGTGTGACCACCGCCTTTGTAATAGTTGTACAGATACATACCATAAACGGTAGTTGTTCTTAAGTTCCCCTGATTCGTGATCTCGTTATTGATGATGGTTTGATCGATCATGTAATTCAGATACAATCCGTAATAATAGAAATCCCTGATCAGGTTTCCTTCCCATCTGTTCTTCTGTACAACACTGGTAGAAGAGCTGTTTGCTGATAAAAATCCATAGTATGGACCTTTTCCTGTTGAAGAAGAAGTGACGTTATTCTTTATGACGTTATCCTTACCTGGGGAGGTGCTTGAAGTAGGTGAAGTTGTGCCATCAGTAATAGCAAGGTATGCATTATAACTGCTTGTACCTACGTTTGGCATTTCAAGTTCACAGTTCTGGATCACATTATTATCTGCACTGCTTCTCAACCAGACACAACGTCCGTACGTTGAACCAAGAGCACGAATGACCAGATTATCAAGGGTGATGTAATCTGCACCGTCAAGCAAAATAGTGTGTGGTGTTGATGAAGAAGAAGATGTGTACTGAATGATCTCACCATTTCCATTAATGGTGATTGTGTTGGTAGATGAAACCCCGGTTATCGGGGTAATCGACAGCTGTTCAGTATAAGGCCCGGAATTGGCCGCAACGGTTACAGTAACTGCACCGGAGACTCCTGGTCCGTTTGCAGTTCCGCCGTCTGAACGGGAACCTGTCTTAAGGTCGTTGATGAAATCAGTGAATGATTTGTAAACGGTAGCTGATGCGGTGCCGTTCTTGTCGATCACATAGGCTGACCCAGATAAGGCAGCAAATGATGATCCTGCAAACAACATGCTAAGTAGAAGAAGGGCATACCCCTTTAATGTCGAAAGCCTTTTCGAAGTTTTGTAGATTTTGTTCATTTGATAAACTTTATACGCTTGTAATGATTGAAAAGTTCTCTCACATATTTGATTGAGAACTCGTTCTAACGTTAAGTTATGCGTTTATTCTTGAACTGTTAAGCAATTTATTTTTAATAGAATCAGAATGTGACATTTTTGTGACAAGAGCATAGACACCTGATAACCATTAGCCTTGCAAAAATATTTACTGATGTTATTTTGACATTTGTACACTTTACACCGAGTGTTAATTACAAGTTATAGCGATGCATTATCTTTTTAAATATAATTGGATAGGTTTTCAGGTTTTCTTCAAGTCTTTGAAAGTAATTATTAGAAGTATTTAGAGCGTATTTATGAAATTCAACGACGTTATTCGAATTATCGAATCGACTCGTGTGCACCGAAATATTTCCAAAAGAGCCCTATGCCAGAAATCAGGAATAACGCCCCAGTACTATGATCTTTTGCTTAAAAACCAGAGCAAAGGGACATACAGGGTGGTGAACAGTTTGGCAAAGGCACTTGAAATGGAATTAAAAGTGTACCAGACGATTGAGTATTATCCGGAAGATTAAGATTGATCAGATTTAAATGATCTTTTTAGGAATACCGCGATCATTAACTCCTAATCTATACATGTTATGCTGTATTAATAACGCCTGACTTCATGCCTGATCGATCTTACTGAGCAAGCAGACCCTGTAGATGGAAAAAGCTATTGTGGTATTGCTAGCGGCAGGTCATCTTTATAAGGGTGTGGCCGAAAGTTTTTGCCTTAACAATTTGTCTAAAGTAAGGACGTTTTACTTGATTTTAAAAAGAATATAAAGGCTCATGGAATTGGCTACTTAGAGCTTCACATATATATGGGGAAAAATATGTGCATTTTGAAATATTTGCATTTCAATCTTTTTTACAATATTCGTAATTGTGATATACACTTATAGGAACAATTGGACCTTTGATATACTCGGTTCTAACAAAATTGCATTGTGCAGCTTTGTGGGCTTCCTCTTTTTTAACAGATAAATTAATACCAGATAAATGGAAAACTGACAAAACATTACTCTAATCGCATTAAAGATGAAAAAAAGATCAATTAAAAGCTACGCAGATCTCCCCTCCAATCTGATCAAAAAGATAGNNTGAGGATGAGGACGAAGATGAGGATGAGGATGAGGATGACGAGTATGACGAGGACGATGATTAATCTGAATATCTTATTGTATTAGGCTAAATCTGCGCATTAAAATTGGCTAAGAAGCGAAAAGACACCAAATCAAGACTTGTAGTGTATATCGATGGCAAGTTCTTGATGTTACGTAAACATGGCAGAAAAAGTTATGGTTTCATTGGTGGTTTTGTGGACCCGGGAGAATCGGATATTGATGCCTTGTTAAGGGAGGCTAAAGAAGAGGTCGGGGTTGAAATCAATCCTGAAGATGTCATCTACATAACCACGACAAGGAAAAATGATATAACCAGGCACTATTATCGTTTATTGTCTATTCGTAAAAAATTCGAGCTAAAGGAGCCCCATAAGTTTAAAGCGCTTGAATGGGTGTCAAAAGATGTTGTATTGCGAAAAGTTGGTCAAAGTGACAAGGCTTTTTTGAAGAAGTTCCTTTCTTCAGCTCCCATTCCAAAAGAGATCATTTATATCTGATCAGTTATTGATCAATTTGGCGTCAACAAAAAAGTTACACGTTACTTTTATCACATGATCTTCGGATAAGAGCTCATCTGTTGTTGTGCTTATTCTTAGAGAAAAACTTTCTTTTTTAATATACTCCTGCAGATCTTCACCAGAAACATCCAAATCAATTTTGCCACCAACCGGGTCAGGGACAGGATCTTTCCAGGCAATTTTAGTTTCATTCAATCCCTCTGCAGAAATAAAAAGGGATATTGATTCCAGAAAACTGAAATCTTCGCCAGCCGGTGTTTCAATTTCAAGGATCATCGCTTTCAGTGTGATCTCCTCGATCAGTTCTTTTTTTGTGTCATTGGATTCAAAAACAGAAGAGGAGTTCGTTGTTACAGAAGGACGAAAACATTGAAGGGGAGATTTATTCCTGCACTTGCCGGTACGGTAACATGCGTTTCGTATTTCAGATCGAATTGTGTGAATTTATCTACAACTTTGCATCTTGTGAAACCTGAAATGATCAAAAGCCCTGCAAAAAGTAGTTGCAATATTTTTTTTAATGAGTCATCTTTGATCATATACTGTTGTTTATCTCTGATTAATAAAAGGCAATATCAGTTAAATATCTGATTTATGATAGAACAAGATTTCCCAGTTCACTGGTACCATTTGATAGCTATAGGAATTATTATTATTGGTACTGTGGTCCTGACCAGGGTTATCAGGTGGCTGATCAACAAACAGCTGGAGAAGGATTCCCCGAGATTTGCAGTGGATCAGACCAGGTTCGCCTTTTTCAAAAATGCGCTTTCTCTTTTTATATGGATCATTGCACTGATCGCCATAATTTACACCATCCCTCCATTTAGAAACTTAGCGATCACACTGTTAACAGGAGCAGGTATTATGGTCGCTATCGCAGGACTGGCGGCGCAACAGGCCTTTTCAAATATAATTTCCGGTATTTTCATAGTTATATTTAAACCGTTCAGAGTAGGTGATCTTATTCGGGTAGGACAAAGCCATTATGGCATTGTTGAGGATATAACGCTGAGACATACGGTAATCCAGAATTTTGAAAACAAACGTGTAATAGTTCCGAATGCAGTCATATCAGCGGATACTGTGATCAATGAATCGATAGTTGATTCAAAGGTGTGTCGTTTTATTGAATACGGCATTAGCTACGACAGCGATATCGACCTTGCTATTTCTATTATTCAGGATGTCGCGATGCATCATAAATACTTCTTTGATAACAGGACAAAGGCTGAGAAAAAAAGCGGGCTTCCCGCTGTGGTGATCAGGGTGTCGTCCTTCGGAGATTCATCGGTAAATCTAAAGGCGCTGGTGTGGACAAGGGACCCCTTAAATGCTTTTGAGATGCATAGTGACATTAATAAGGAGGTAAAGAGAAGATTTGACAATGAAGGCGTTGAGATTCCATTCCCATATCGAACAGTGGTATTTAAAAAGGACATGAAAACCAATATGTTCATCAGGAAAGATGATGAGGTGAAAGATGAATAATGACGATCAAAACACCGGTAAAAAAACAACCGCGGCACGGAAACCGGGGATGCTGATCCATGAAAAGGGGGCAGGAAGCCTTGATTTCAGGGCAAAAGTTATTATTTATGGAGAAGATCAGTTGGTTGAAAAGACCTATGAAAACATTGATCCGCTATTAAAAGAAATTGATGATAAAAACCAATTGTGGATCAATATCGACGGAATTCATCACAAAGATGCGGTAGAGAAAATTTGCGGTCACTTCGGAATTCATCCCTTGTTGAAAGATGACATAATGAACCGACAGCACCGTCCCAAATGTGAGGTCTTCCCTAATTATATTTTTGTTACCATGCGAATGCTTGGACTCTCAGCAAAAAACCCGGATGAGATCGTTGATGAACAGGTGAGCTTTGTAGTAGGAGATCATTGGGTACTTAGTTTTCAGGTGAAAAGGGGGGATATCTTTGAGAAGGTGAGAGAAAATATGCGCACCGGAAGCACAAAGATCCTTAAAACAAAGCCTGATTACCTTATGTGCAGGCTGATGGACGTGATCGTCGATAATTATTTCTATATCACCGAACATATTAGTGACCAGATCGAGACTTTGGAAACGGAAGCCTATTCTGCTCAGGGTGATGTATTTATTAAAAATATCCAGCAGCAGAAAAAACAGCTCATTTTTCTCCGAAGAAGCATCGTACCGCTTCGTGAAGTTATGGTTACACTAAAGTCAGGGGAAACAAGTCATATTGTTACTGAAACAACCTCACGATACTTTAACGATATCCATGATCATGTGATACAGGCAACGGAAACAGTAGATACTCAGCGTGAATTTCTGACCTCTATTATGGACCTGAACTTGTCCCAGGTAAGTCATAAAATGAATCAGGTGATGCAATTGCTGACGATAATATCTACGCTGTTCATCCCTCTGACCTTCATTGTGGGGGTTTATGGCATGAACTTCTCCTATATGCCGGAGTTAAACTGGAAGTATGCATATTTCGGTGTCTGGGGAATTATGGTGTTCCTCACCATTGTATTGATACGTTTCTTTAAAAGAAAAAACTGGATGTAGGGTTATGACAGAGTAAACCATCACTGGCAAGCGATGATCTGTCAATAGACTTCTCCACATTTACGGTGCTTTCGTGAAATTACAGGTTTCTTATTCGTCTGTGGAAACATTAAAGGTTACTTTCGGGTTATCTTTCTACAACATCCCAAAAATATCAGTCTATGGATCGTATTTCATTTTTGAAAAAAACATTAGAATTTTTAAGTATTAAGGCCGTCGACTGGGAGCAAGCAGATGATCAGCAGAAAGTGATTCGGGAAAATATGACTCCCGAACGTCTAAAGGAGGCTTTCGATCTGTCAATACGTGATAAAGGGGTTTCTGAAGATGAATTGCTCGATTCGCTTGAGAAGGTTATTGAATTAAGTGTGAATACCGGTTCAAAGATGTTTATGAACCAGATGTACGGCAATGTTAATGTTGCAGCTGTGGCCGGTGACTGGGTCAGTACTCTTCTAAATACTTCGATGTATACTTATGAAGTTGCTCCTTTACTGACATTGATGGAAATGGAATGTGTCAGGGAACTGAGCTCACTTGTTTGGGAAGATGGTGGAGATGGGGTGCTTACCCCTGGTGGAAGTATCTCAAACATGGAAGCCATTGT
>DJML01000062.1 GCA_002436505.1 Bacteroidetes bacterium UBA6491
ACGAAGCACAAGTTTTGCTGCCTGCCCATGATCCGGATGTCTATCCTCAAGAGCGTTGGCAAGAACCACCTCCGGTCTGTATTTTCGTAGAACAGTTATCACTTTTAACAGATCATCCTCATTTTCCGGACTAAGGAATCCATCTCTCATTTTTAAATTTACCCTGACCGTGGCCCCAAGGATCTTTGCAGCATCTTCCGCTTCCTTTAATCTTAGCTCAGCGGTTCCCCGGGTACCCATTTCGCCCATTGTAAGATCTACAATACCAACACTTTTACCGGCATCCGTATGTTTGATCACGGTTCCCCCACATCCGAGTTCAACATCATCAGGATGAGCTCCAAAAGCTAAAATATCAAGTTTCATACTATTCCTTTTATTTATTCAATGCTCTTTGCCTTACGGCTTCGAACAACAATACAGCTGTAGCGGTGGAAACATTCATTGAATCGACCTGTCCTTTCATAGGTATCTTCACTATTTCATCCGCATTATTTACCCAAAAATCAGTAACTCCATTCGCTTCCGATCCCATGACGATACATGTACCGTTCTTATAAGAAGCATTGTAATGCGGTTTTGAGCCCTCCAGATAAGAGGTACAGATATGCCAGTCATTTTGTTTGATGAAGTCAAGCGTTTCCTGATTGGTGCCAACACCAATATTAAGTGAAAAAAGAGTTCCAAGGCTACCCCTTATCAGGTTCGGGTTGTAAAGGTCACTCACTGGCTCTGCTATGATGACGGCATCTACGCCGGCAGCGTCCGCACTACGGAATATAGCCCCAATGTTACCTGGTTTTTCTAATGATTCTAAAATTAAAATAAGCGGGTCTGACGGCAGTTTTAGGTTTCCAAGAAATATATCTTTTGTGTTAAATATTCCGAGCATATTTTCCACGTTCCCCCTGTAGGTCAATTTCTCAAACAATGCATCAGAGATAAACTGGATATGGAGATCAGCGGTGTCAAATCCGTTATCTGACAACCATGATCCTTGCTGCTTTTCAGGCAATATGATCTCTTCATGCAACCAGCCATTTGCAAGAGCCATCCTGATCTCACGGATACCTTCAATAACAAATTTCTTTTGGTATTCCCTGTTTCTCTTCTTCTCCAGACTTATTATCCTTCTTACCAGGGGATTCTTCGAACTACTTATTACTTCCTGCTTCAAAGTGCCAGTTGGGTTTCAATGAAATCTATCAGTGTATGAATTACTTTGATATGGATCTCCTGCGCCCTGTCAGCATATTCTGATCGGGGTGCCCGTATTTCTATATCAACCATATCAGCAATTTTACCACCATTCTTGCCTGTCAGTCCTATGCATTTCATTCCGATACCTTTTGCGGCTTCGATGGCTTTAATAACATTGGCAGAATTTCCACTTGTGCTAATAGCGAGGAGTGTGTCCTCCGGCTTGCCAACAGCTTCAATATATCTTGAGAACACATAATCAAAACCATAATCATTTGCCACGCATGAGAGGTGAGAAGGGTCAGATATTGAAACAGCAGGCAGAGGGCTACGGTTTTCCTTGTAACGCCCACTAAGTTCTTCAGCAAAATGCATTGCATCGCACATGCTTCCGCCATTTCCGCAGGAGATTATCTTTCCACCGCCTACGATAGTTCTGACCATAGTTAGCCCGGCTTCTTCAATTCTAGCCATGTTCCCTTCATCAGACAGGAACTGTCGCAATAATTCATAGGCTTCGTTAAAGTGGTCTCTGATCTGCATATGTCAACGAAATTAATGAAATAAAGGTAATTCAGAGACCAGATGTTGTGGTTTCAAAATGCCTGAATGGTTCTTCCCAACTAGCAGCCACTCGGGCATGTCAGCTGTTAACAGGTATTTAGTTACGCCCTCAACGCTTAAATACTATGTATTGATTAACTTTGGTGTGATGCGAATGAATTATTCTGTTATCGGTAATTTACCCTGGTGGGGTTGGCTGTTGGTTGGGCTGGGAAGTGTGGCCGTATACGACATCTTTATACAGAAACAACATTCAATTCGTCATAATTATCCGATTGTAGGACACATCAGGTACTGGCTGGAAAAAATAGGTCCGGAACTCAGACAATACATAGTTGCTAATAACCGTGAGGAGTTGCCATTTAACAGAAGCGAGCGGACCTGGATATATACTTCAGCAAAGGATCAGAACAACTATGAAGGTTTTGGAACGGATAAGGACATTCATGTGCCGAATTATCATTTCATCAAATCTTCAATGTTCCCTTTTAAAATGGATCCAGGGCACCCAAATTTATCTCAGCCGGATCTGTTACCATGTGCAAAGGTCATAGGTCAGTACAATAAAAGGAGGAGACCATTTCGTCCATATTCAGTGGTGAATATTTCGGCCATGAGTTTTGGGTCATTATCTGAACGAGCCATTTCCTCTCTTAATGAAGGTGCCAAATTAGCCGGATGTTTCCATAATACAGGGGAGGGCGGGCTTTCGCCCTATCATTGTCACGGAGCCGATGTTGTATTCCAATTTGGGACCGCGTACTTTGGGGTCAGGAACAAAGACGGAACATTTTCAATAGATAAACTTGAAAAAGTGGTTGAAAATAACGGCTTCATCAGAGCGATCGAGATCAAGCTTTCACAAGGTGCAAAACCGGGCAAAGGAGGGGTGTTGCCAGCTGCTAAGATCACAAAGGAAATAGCTTCAATAAGAGGTATTCCTATTGGTAGGGATGTAATTTCTCCTGCATTTCATAGTGCTTTTGATAACCTTGAAGAACTGCTTGACCTGATTGAAAAGATAGCTGAAGCAACAGGATTGCCAGTTGGAATTAAATCCGCCGTAGGCAGGACAGAAACATGGGTAGAACTGGCTGACCTCATTAAGAAAAGGGAAAGTGGACCTGATTTTATCTCTATTGACGGTGGAGAAGGCGGAACAGGGGCTGCACCACCTTCATTTGCCGATCATGTTTCACTGCCTTTTTTCTATGGATTCAGTACAGTATATAAGATTTTTGCAGATCGAGGCATTGTTGACCGGGTTGTATGGGTTGCTTCGGGGAGGTTAGGTTTACCGGCCAAAGCTGTAAAGGCTTTCGCCATGGGTGCTGACCTGATCAATGTCGCACGTGAAGCAATGATGTCGATAGGTTGTATCCAGGCGCAACGATGTCATACTAACAGATGCCCTTCGGGGGTGGCGACACAAAGCAAATGGCGTCAGAACGGGATCAATGTGCCTTTGAAATCAGAGCGGTTCGCACAATATGCAAGGCATTTTCGTAAGGAGCTGCTTGAACTCACAATGGCTACGGGGTACGAGCATCCTTGTCAGTTTACCATGCACGATATTGAAGTATCAATGGGAGACAGCAACTATACCAGCACGTTGAAAGACTGTTTTAACTATGAGAAGAAACATGTTCCATTCACAGGTATGCGTGAGTTACTGGCGTCTGAGTATCTTGGTGGCCCTGGACCGCTAACCGGTTTAAAGATGGAAGCGTAGGTATTTGATTTTTTTACCTTCTTCGAGCCACATTCCTTCATAAAATGTCCTGATATTCAAATGCTCAGGACGATCGTTCCAGGCATAAACATCCGGAATATCAAATTCAGGTTCAATTCCCATTTCATTTAGAACCTCCTTCGTGAAATTGTACAGCAGGGTGCTATCCGTTTTAAGATTAACCGGAATGTTACCACCGATATTATTATACATGGCAAGAAATCTTGGATGGGTTAAACGGTGCTTTTCCTTGCTGTCCCTTGGCTGCGGGTCAGGAAAGGTGATCCATATCTCATCAACTTCATTATTACTAAAAAATTCTTCAATGTTGTGAATTTTACAACGTAAGAATTTAGCATTGTTCAGACCGTCTTCAAGACCTGTTGAAGCCCCTTTCCATATCCTGTTCCCTTTTATATCGACACCGATGAAATTCCTTTCAGGATACATTCGTGCCATTCCGATAGTGTATTCTCCTTTGCCACATGCCAGTTCCAAAGTCAGGGGTTTGTTATTGCCAAAAACCGTTTCTTTCCATTTGCCTTTTTTTGAACGATCGTGTTGAAATACATTGCTGAAAGTATCCAGTTCAGCGAACTTCTGCAGTTTCTTCTTCTTACCCATTCAGCTGCAAAAATAAGATAGCCTGCCATCAAAACGGTGGCAGAGGTTTATCATCAGAGGTTATTTGTCGATATTTTTTACCATAATAAAACAGGCAACAGCCATCTTATAGTCTATTTATGATGTGTAAAATGTAATTTCGCAGCAACGAATTGTTCGTATGAAAAAGATCACATTAATACTTGTTGTTTTAGCTACGGCTAACATAGCGTTGGCACAAATAAAGGTTCCTCAACCAAGCCCTTTGTCAACAGTAACTCAGAAAATTGGTCTGACAGAGGTTTCGATAACCTATTCCAGGCCAAGTAAAAAAGGCAGAAAGATATTTGGAGAACTTGTCGCTTATGACCGGATGTGGAGAACCGGGGCCAATGCATCTACAAAGATCAAGATCGCCGATGATGTAAAGATCGAGGGTCATGATGTTCCTGCAGGGGAGTACGCATTGTACACAATACCTGGGAAAGACAAGTGGACCATTGTTATTCACAAGAATACCAGTTACTGGGGAACAGGAGAGAGTTCATACAAAGAAGAGGAGGACCTCGTTAGATTTGACGTAATTCCAAATAATAAATATCCGGTCACTGTGGAATCGCTTACCTTTAATTTTACGGATATCAGGGATGAGCAATGTTACATTGAGTTATTGTGGGAGAACACCCAGGTGCGTTTTATCATGAGCACAGAAGTTGATAAAATGGTAATGGATGATATAAGTGAAAAGATGAAAGGTGTCACCGCCGCTACCTATTATCAGAGTGCGCGTTATTATCTGGAACACGATAAAGATCTGAACCAGGCACTGGAATGGATCAATCTTGCAATTGAGGAAGAGCAGAAATTTTGGATAGTTCGTCAAAAAGCACTTATACTGGCCAAAATGGAACGTTATCAGGAAGCTATTGAGTCTGCAGAGTATTCTAAAAAACTAGCTCAGGAAGCAGGAAATGAGCATTACGTGGACATAAATAATCTTTCAATAACTGAGTGGACCGCCAAACTTCCAAAAAAGAAGTGATCCTATCCAGGTAATGCGATCAGGGACAGTTCTTTCTTTAGAAACTGGCCGGTATAGCTTCTTTTCTCCTTAGTGATTTGTTCAGGTGTTCCTGTTACCAGCACTTCACCTCCATTCTTGCCTCCTTCAGGGCCAAGGTCAATAACCTGATCTGCAACTTTGATAACGTCAAGATTGTGTTCGATCACTAGAATGGTATTGCCTCGGTCAACTAATCCGTTTAGCACTTCCAAAAGCATACTTATATCTTCAAAGTGAAGTCCGGTTGTTGGTTCGTCGAGAATATAAAAGGTATTCCCGGTGCCGATCTTTGAAAGTTCAGAAGCCAGTTTAACACGTTGTGCTTCACCACCCGATATCGTTGTCGAAGACTGTCCAAGGGTAATATAGCCGAGACCGACATCCTGGAGGGCTTTGATTTTTCGGTAAATGGCCGGAATTGGTTCAAAGAACAGAACAGCATCATCCACACTCATATCCAGCACATCACTAATGGATTTACTTTTGAACCTTACCTCAAGCGTTTCCCTGGTATAGCGTTTGCCATGGCATGTTTCACAATCCACTTCCACGTTCGGGAGGAAATTCATTTCTATGACCCTTTTGCCTCCTCCACGGCAGGTTTCGCATCTTCCGCCTTTTACATTAAACGAAAATCTTCCGGGTTTATAACCACGGATCTTTGATTCGGGTAGCTCAGAAAAAAGGTTCCTGATCTCTGTAAAGAACCCAACATACGTGGCCGGGTTGGACCTTGGCGATCGCCCAATGGGTGACTGATCGATCTTTATTACCTTATCAATATGGTTAACTCCCTTTATATCCTTAAAAGGTAAAGGAGCTTTTTTCGATCCGTAAACAGCTTTAGCCAGGATGGGGTGAAGCGTTTCATTTACCAGTGTTGATTTTCCGCTACCTGAAACGCCGGTAACACAGATGAATTTCCCGAGTTCAAACTTTACGGTAACATCTTTAAGGTTATTTCCTGTACAACCGGTCAGTTTAATAGCTTTCCCATTCCCCTTCCTTCTTGCAGAAGGTGTAACAATATTTCTTCTCCCATTAAGGTAGTCTGCGGTCAATGAGTTTTCACCAGCGATAGTTTCCCATGGGCCCGATGCAACGATTTCACCACCATGCTTACCTGCTCTCGGTCCAATGTCAACAACATAATCCGATTCAGTGATCATATCCTTGTCGTGCTCGACGACCAGAATCGAATTGCCGATATCACGTAACTCCTTTAAGGATTCAATCAATCTGTGATTATCTCTCTGATGTAACCCGATGCTCGGTTCATCAAGAATATAGAGCACCTCTTCAAGTTGTGAACCTATTTGTGTAGCCAGCCTGATCCGCTGCGCTTCACCTCCGGAGAGGGTCCTGGCAGGATTGTTCAGGCTGAGGTAGTTAAGACCAACACCTAGAAGAAATCCTACCCGGTCGCGTATTTCTTTAAGCACCTCTGCAGCAATTATCTTCTGTCTTTCGGTCAGTCTGTCCTCCAATCCTTCAAGCCATTCGCCTAATTCCAAAATGCTCATTTCAGCGATCTGAGAAATGTTCATTCCATCGATCTTAAATTGCAACGCTTCTTTTTTCAAACGCGCTCCGCCGCATTCAGGACAGCTCGTTAGTGTCATATATTCCTCTGCCCACTGGTATAAGCTGTCGTGGCTTTTATTTAAGAACGCACGATGAATCATCGGGATCACCCCTTTAAAATTTACCTCCCACGTCTGCTGCCCGCCTCCTCCGTACGTATATGTGACCTCAAATTTATCTTCAGAACCATTAAGGATCTTGTCCACCACTTCAGGATCCAGTTTACTGATCGGATCTGCAAGGCTAAATTTCCATTTTTTAGCCATGGCTGTAAGCTGGGTGAACGTCCAGTTCTTTCTTCTTTCCCCCAATGGAGCGATTCCTCCTTTATTAATGCTCAGGGATTCATCAGGGATGATGTGCTCCCGGGCTATCTCAGAAATATTCCCCAGACCAGTACATCGCGGACAAGCACCGTAGGGAGAATTGAAAGAAAAGGTATTGGGCTGAGGCTCGCTGTATGAGATTCCTGACTCTGCGTCCATTAGTTCCTTACTGTAATGGCTAATGCTGTCATTACTTAGATCTATGACAGAGATAAAACCGTTGCCGATCTTTAAAGCTGCCAGAACTGACTCATTGAGACGGAATTTGTCCGCATTTGTCACCTCTATACGATCCACTACGATCTCTATATCGTGAACTTTATATCTATCCAACTGCATCCCCGGTTCAACACTGAGAATTTCGCCATCGACTCTTACTTTGGTATATCCGCGTTTTAGCGTCTGATCGAGTAATTCACGGTAATGGCCTTTGCGCCCTTTTACAAGAGGCGCCAGAATCGCTATTTTTTCACCTTGGAAATCCTTCTGAATAATGGAAATGATCTGCTCTTCCGAAAATTTTGACATTCTATTGCCGGTAGCATAGGAGAATGCTTCTCCGGCCCTGGCATAAAGCAGCCTCAGGAAATCGTAGATCTCGGTAATGGTGCCGACCGTTGATCTTGGGTTCTTACTGACGGTTTTTTGCTCTATTGCAATAACAGGGCTCAGGCCTTCGATCTTGTCAACTTCAGGCCGTTTCATATCTCCAATGAACTGCCTTGCATAGGCCGAAAAAGTTTCCATGTACCTGCGCTGCCCCTCAGCAAATAGCGTATCAAACGCCAAAGATGATTTTCCACTACCGCTTAGCCCGGTAAAAACAACCAGTTTCCCTCTTGGCACCTTAAGATCGATGTTCTTGAGATTATGCTCCCGTGCACCGATTATCTCGATAGTCCCAAATTCGAATACGTCCTTTTCACCTGCCATTTTTGCAATTCCGCAAAGTTAAGGCTAATAGCCGGGATTTTAACCTAAAGCCTGTTTCTTGTACAGGAATAAACCCTTTTATTTCCTTAATGTTTGCTTAATGATTCATCCAAAATGATATCCTACTCAATTTGAATAAAATTTACAATGTTCCATGGAACATAACGGCGGATCCATTCAGAGATCTGGTGCAGATCGATCAGTAATAATCAGTGAATCTATAGCTATATTAATGTCTAAAATGGTCCTAAGTAGCTATACGGCCTATTGATTTAATGTGTTGAAAATAAGGCAAATAATAAAATCATGTGTAAGTAAATGAAGTATGTACGGTATTCAATGGCCACTCAGTGATTACTTACTCTTAGTGAGGCAATACTTTTGTTAAGTGCAAACCAAACTCACCATGATGCTTATCTTTTGGTCATTCATAGCAGCCGCGCAGTCTGTAATGGATGATTTCAATGATGGTATAGAATCTGATCCGGCCTGGTTCGGGGATACCGCTTCATTTAAAACAATGGGCGGGTCCCTCTGGTCAGATCATCAGCAAACATATGACCAGTTTTCGATCGCTACTTCGATCACACCCCTTGACGAATTTGAAATTTCATTCGTTAATCATCTTTACTTCAATACATCATCAGTTAATTATGTTGAAATCGGACTTTTCAATGATTCCCTGAAATACAACGGATTGGTCATCCGGTTAGGGGGACAGAACGATAACGTAAGCTTCCATCATGTTTTAAATAATAGTTACAGGAATATTTATTCTGGGATCGAAAAGACAACAATCGACAGCAGGCTATTTTGCAGGTTCACTTATAACGGCGGAAATGTAAGTGGTTATATAGAGGTCGGAGAGGACAAAGAAAAGGTACTTTTTTCCGACAGTTCCCTTAACACAGATTTCAAACCTACTTACATGACCTTCACTGTTAAACAATCGACTTCAGGCTTTTTTGGGAAGCATGAGCTCGAGTATATTTATTATGGCGAACCGATCCGAGACACTATCGCACCAAAAATACTTAACTGGACGGCCTCATCAGCGGATCAAATGACCATTCAATTTACGGAGCCGTTTGTGTCGGACAAATTGAATGTTCAGATAGCATTACCTTCAGGTTGGGTAGGCATTCCTCCCAGGACATCAGTCAACCCCACAAGCATCAAATTACATACAGAACTGAGGAACGGACAGGAGCAAAAATTAATAATTACTGGTATTTGTGACGAAGAAGAGAACTGCAATGACACCATTGTCCTTTTTACACCGTATTACCACGAATCTGTTGTGTACGGTGACCTGATAATTTCAGAGATCATGGCAAAACCTGAACCTGCAGTTGGACTTCCTGCTTACGAATATTTTGAGATCCACAACAGATCATTGAAGATAGTTGATCTAGGAGAAATACACGTAACGATAGGTCACAAGCAATTTAAACTACCCCATTCCTATCTGCTTCCAGATTCATTCATTGCTGTGATGGATAAAGGTTCAGAGTTGTCAAACCCATCGGATTCAGCGAAATATATTTTTATCGATGATTATTTCAGTATTGACAATTTAAGTGAATTATTCATACTTACGGATAATGAGGGCAACGTAATCCACGAGATGGACTACTCCATTGACCTGATTTCAGACAATGCAAGATCCAGGGGTGGTTGGTCTGTTGAATTATGTGATCCGGATCGGTTCTGTACTATCAAAGGGAATTGGAATGCTTCAGTATCTGATATAGGAGGAACACCAGGAAGGGAAAACTCGAGACAATGTATGATCATTGACAATGAAGCACCGGTACTCAGATATGTTGGATTAAATGAGGACAACACGCTGGTTTTGAATTTTAATGAGGGGATCTATCCAGGTTCGGAATTGATCTTATCTGCTGATACACCAGGCTTTGATTACAAATTGGATGTGTTCTCATTCAATAATGTATCTTTTGAGGTTCCGGATCATTTTCTGGAACCGCTAAAAATGACAGTTTCAGGTCAATCTGACTGTTACGGAAACATAAGCTATGTTCAGGATACCTTTTTATTCGCTATTTCACAAAAACCCTTATTTGGTGACGTCATTATCAATGAGGTATTGACCGATCCTCAACTTTCCGCAGAATTCATAGAACTAAAGAATATCTCAGAAAAGGCCATAGATGTATTAGATCTTATGATAAGAACCAGAACCGAGGGCGGTGAATGGTCAGCAGGCAACAGGATTAAGGAGCGTTCACATTTGCTGTTTCCGGGCCAGATCATTTGTTTTACAGAAGAAAAAGATAAAGTGATTTCACATTTCACAGAGCGTGCCAATGCAAGGAATATTTTTCAAACGAAAGATTTACCGGTCCTCAACAACAAGGAGGCATTTCTGGGCATTGCTGGCAGCAGTTTAAGCTGGATTGACACTCCCTATTATTCTGAACAAATGCATCATGTCCTTATCGCTGACACGAAAGATGTGAGCTTTGAACGATTACCTGACAGAACAGCCTTTAGTTCAGCATCTACAGCTTCAGGTTATGGGACACCTGGTTCAGAGAATTCAAACAGCATCAAGGTAAAAAATGCAGTTACTGAAGGTGATTTCAGAATAAGGTTAAGCAATGATCCGTTTACTCCTAATAATGACGGAATTCATGATGCACTTGGTATTGAATTCAGTTATGACGGACCTTTCACCTACTCCATGTCCATTTTCGATACTGAGGGCTCTTTGGTGAGGAAAATTGCGGATCAGGCATATGCAATAGGCCAGGCCATTCATTTTTGGGATGGCACAGGTGAAAATGGTTTACCATTGCATTCAGGGATCTTCGTCGTGGTGGTACAATACAGAACCGAGAACAATAAGATCAGAAGAAATACAAAATGTGTAACACTGCACTACTAAACCAGAGAAACAGGATCTGAAACTAATTTATCCATTGACCTATGCATGAAATCTTTAGGCAATGCAATCCTTATGTGAGCCTTATCAGAATTTATAGGAGAATCCCACGCCAAAAACTTCCTTGAACTGGACCCTGGCACCTTTTTCAATTGGTTGTTCCAGCGCATTGTATTCAATGAATTTTGTGTCATTATCATACAACAGGTGCGTGAATAGATTCGCTCCGATGTATTTGCCAATTTTAAAGTCGATCGAAGTTTGCCAGTCAACATCAATATTTTTTCGATTGGGCTCGTTCGGATCACTATAGTTGTTGAATAGTTCAAGATAAGTACGCAGTCCTATGTTTTTAAATATTTCCTTGTCCTGATAGGTGACAGTAAATAGTGCTCCAAATTCACTTCTGAATTTGTTGTCGGCTGCTGACTCCGGAATGTAAATGTTCCTTTCGGCAATGTCCTGATCCATAACGATCGTGAACTTTCCAGCAGCAGGAGAAAGAAAGACTGTTAGTTTATCAGTTGGCTTGTAGTCCATACCGATGGAAGCCTTAACATACGCGGGTGCTAAAAATTCCGATATCCTGGGCCTGTTGGTGTCTGGTGCCTGATCGTCAAAACCAGGGGCAAACTGACTTTCAAATCGAATGCCTGCGGCCCAACTCAGGTGATTTGTCGCCTTTCTCCCGATTCTTGTAGTGAAGTCAATTTTATCTTCATTCTTTCTGAAATCTTCACCGGCGTTACGAATCAAACCGTAGGCAACGTTCAGATTATTTTCCCAGGTCCATGAATTGTACTTGTAATTGGCAAACAGATTTCCAAGAGCAGTTACTGAAAAAGAATTCTGTCCACCTTTTGACCAGTTTGTTAAACTTACCTGATTGAAATTAACGGATTGAAATCCTCCATTGGTCCACTTAACTATTGGTTTTAAAGCGTTTACCTCACTTTGAAGTTTGCTGACCGCCGCTTCAGCATTTTTTAACATCACTTTTGCGGATTCAAGTTCCTTCTTTTTATTATGAAACCCGGTCGTGTCATTTATCTGGCCATTTGAATTCAACCCCAGGGAAACCAAAAGTACCAATATGCTGAATTTAGCAGAGATTGAAAAAGTTGTATTTTTCATGATAGGAAATTTAATTAATCAGTTAATAAAAAAGGATTATTCAAAGCGTATGAGAACCTGATTCTTATCTACTTTGTCATTTTTTTTGATCTGAATTTCAGCGATCACTCCGTCTCCTGCAGATTTTAAAGCATTTTCCATTTTCATCGCTTCAAGGATAACGAGAGGCTGGTCTTTGACGACCTGATCACCAACAGATACAAGCACATCAAGCACGAGACCAGGCATAGGAGCCTTAAACTCACTTACTGCCATTAGATTGCCCGCTTCCATTCCCATTTTAGTTAACAGCTGATCGTATTTGTCTTCGACCTTCAGTGTAAATTGCTTTTCATCGATCAGGAAAGTAAAGCTCTTTTCATTTCTGTCAAATGAGACGAGTGTCACGTATATTGAACGGTCATTGAATATCAGATGATAACTGCTCTTATTTACTCTATGGCAGTCGAATGTTACCTTTTCGCCATTTATCAGCCAACGTTCATCAATATTGTCAACATTGTAATTGTTCTCGTTGCTGAAGATCGCTTTATACATAATCTTATTTGGCAGATGATTAAGACGCAAAAGTAGTAGAGTTTAGTCTATTTTCAACATTGGGAATATCGGAAGGGTATATCGCGTTCTTCGTTCTATCGCACTAACCAGAATAATGGTGAGAAATTACTTACGTGGTGACAGGATTAAAAGGTTTAACCAAAAAACTCAACATAATTATTACGTGTTTCCCACAGTTTAACCCTATGCAGCTGCACTCCGCGGTCCAGATGCGGCTCGATCTGATCCCATATGCCTATAGCAAGGTTTTCAATTGATGCCAGTTTATCTTTCATGAACGGAACATCCATATTGATGTTACGATGATCGATCACATCGACAACGGTTGTTTTAATGATAGCACCCAGTTTCTTGAGATCCATTACAAAACCAGTTTCAGGGTTAGGAACTCCTTTGATGGTCACATAGAGATCGAAGTTGTGGCCATGCCAGTTGTCATTAGCGCATTTGCCAAATACTTCATCATTTTTCTCCCTTGTCCAGTCAGGATTATAAAGCTTATGAGCCGCGTTGAAATGTTCTTTTCTGGTAATGTATAAGATGCGATCAGACATAATATTTTGCCACTGCAAATATACAGCCTTGAATGTATCTTTGAATATGGAAGATATTACAATACGCCACGCACAAAAGCTGGTGGATGAATGGATAACCACAACCGGTGTAAGATATTTCAACGAACTTACCAATACAGCCATTTTAATGGAGGAAGTCGGAGAGGTAGCAAGGCTGATGGCCCGTCAGTATGGGGAACAATCGTTTAAGGGCAATGAGGGAGCGAGCGACCTTGCGGATGAAATGGCGGATGTACTATGGGTACTGATCTGTATGGCGAATCAAACGGGCGTTGATCTAACTTTGGCATTGAGTAACAATATCAAAAAGAAAACTGAGCGTGACAGTACGAGGCATCGTACGAATCAAAAATTAAAAAATAAATAATTGAGAGAATTCCTATCGGAAACAATAATATCTGAAACCTGGCTTAGTTTGTCTAGGTCCTATCGCTGGTCCAGAGGAACAAATGGTCGTGCAGGCTCGCCGGTATAAATTTGGCGTGGTCTTCCGATCGCCTGATTTTCTTCCCTCATCTCTTTCCATTGTGCTATCCATCCCGGGAGGCGTCCCATTGCGAACAAAACAGTAAACATTTCAACCGGGAACCCGATCGCCCGGTAGATTATGCCAGAGTAAAAATCCACATTGGGGAATAATTTGCGTTCAACGAAATAATCGTCAGCAAGCGCAGCTTCCTCAAGTTTTTTAGCAATTTCAAGAATCGGGTCATTCACACCCATTTTATTGAGAATATCATCACATGATTTCTTAATGATCTTTGCCCGTGGATCATAATTCTTATAAACCCTATGGCCAAAACCCATTAATCTGAACGGATCATCTTTATCTTTAGCCTTTTCAATAAATTTAGCTGCATTACCTCCATCGTCCTTAATGGAATTAAGCATCTCAAGGACCTTCTGGTTTGCTCCGCCATGAAGAGGTCCCCAAAGGGCAGCGATACCAGCTGAAATACAAGCGTAAAGGTTTGCATGCGACGAACCGACAATTCTAACCGTGGATGCAGAACAGTTCTGCTCATGGTCAGCGTGAAGGATGAGCAATTTGTTCATTGCTTCATTCACGACGGGGTCTTGTATATAATCTTCAGTAACATGCTTAAAAGTCATGTTCATGAAGTTATCTACATAATCCAGATTGTTATTAGGATAGATAACAGGATGCCCAATTGACTTTTTATAGATCATTGCCACTATCGTAGGCATTTTAGCGATCAGTCGCTTAATTGTTCTTCCTTGTGCCTCAGATGTCCGGTTAGGGTTAAGAGAGCTGGGGTAGAAAGACGATAATGAGGAGATCATGGCTGTAAGCTGACCCATCGGGTGAGATCCGGTAGGCCATGATTTGAAGATATTCTGCATGTCTTCATTAACCAGCGTATGCCTTCTGATGTCATTTTCCCACTCAGCCAGTTCCTGTTTGTTCGGCAATTTGCCATTGATCAACAAGTAGGCAACTTCAAGAAAAGATGATTTTCCTGCAAGGTCTTCAATTGAATAACCGCGATGACGGAGAATTCCTTTTTCTCCATCTAGATAGGTAATGGCACTTGTCGTTGCGCCGGTATTTTTATAGCCGACATCCAGGGTGACTGCACCTGTCTCTGATCTCAGTTTTGAAATATCAATACCAACTTCGTTTTCTGTTCCTACAACGAGGGGAAGTTCTACCTCTTTTCCTTGTAAACTTAATCGTGCGGTTTGGGACATCTCGGTGCTTTACTTTCGTGCAAAATTAGCCGTAATTTATCAATTACAAAACCTTATTCCTGCAAAGGAAATCGTTTATCTATTCTAGAATAAATACATTTGTTTGGACAATAATGTTTTGATAAAAATTATGTCAGAGAGAATTGAAGCAATTTTAAAGGGTTTAGATGATAAAGCTGCCATAAAACAAGAGGTCTACCAGCGGACTGAAGCCATATTCAACCAATTTAGAAATAATACGCGGGAAATAGAGGAGAAGCTGGTTGAGCGGCTTCAGAAATCCTCTAATTTGGTAGAAGTTGTCGTAAATCATATCAGTGATTTTGAATTCCATCTGAAATTTTCGGGCGATACGATTGTTTTTATCATGCATACCAATGTGTTCACCTTTCCTCCTGAGCACGAAGTAAGCCAGTCAAAATACGTGCGCTACGATCAAAGAAGGGGGCATTTTGGCATGATACAGGTCTATAATTTCTTATCAGACTCAATTAAATACAACCGTCAGGCTGATCTTGGATACCTGCTTGCACGTGTTTTTATTAATAGTGAAAATCATTTTTACGTAGATGGACACCGTCAGCTGGGATCTTTATTTAAAGAGGTTGGCCGTCAAAAGATCGACAGCAAAACGATTCAGAGAATCATAGAACAAGCAGTCTTATTTTGCCTTGATTTCGATCTTTATGTACCTCCGCTTGATGTTATGACTGAAATATCTATCAATCAAAAAGAATACTTTAACAACCCCGGAGGAATGCCCACTGGTAAAAGGTTGGGATTTGTTGTTGAAAGTAAAAGGTAGTACGGATCAGGCCATTTTTTTGACGCCTAGAGCTGTCGCAACGTATTGATAATCAGACATTCCGTCTGAATTGTACATTATACCTGGTTTAAAGTTACCGTTTTCGTCGATAATGCCAGGAACTATAAGTTTTTTATGGATCAGTTCTTTGATCACATCGGCCACAACGTTCTGATCTTTCGTTGTTTTACATTCTGCAACGATAGCAGTAAAATGCTCGGGAAAAAGTAACAGGTTCAAAACCTCGGTCTCTATTTCATCAAGTTCCATTACTGCAATTTTCGTGATTTCCATTGGTATGAACCATAAATTCCGGATAATCCGAAGAGAACGACATATGGGATGTGAAGTATCTGTGCTAATGGAGCGTATTTGAGATGTTTTCTACGCCCAAAAAATGGAACGACAACACTAAAGAACAGTTGGTCCGCAAGAATTTTTAAAGCAAGGATACATGATGCAATGATCATTGAATGTCGTGAGCCGGACAAAATGGCCAGTACCGGCGCCAATAATGAAATTAAATTAGTGATATATATCAGTACAACGATCCCTGCTTCATGAATGGTAGTTAAAGTAGAGGATGTTTTTGATGCCCATCGTACCCTTTGATGAAAGAATTCAGTCAAACTTTCCGGAGGGATGGAAGAGACAATTGCGGATCGTGATTTAACAAATTTTATAGCATCCGGGTATTTACGATGGAGGCTTTTCAATAAAAAGATATCATCCCCACTTGCTTTTTTACTTTCAGAAAATGGATCTATCTCAAGAAAGACGCTTCTTCTGAACCCCATATTTGCTGCATTATTAAGCAGAGGAGTGCCTGTTCGGATGGTAGCAGCCCCGATACCGATCATGCTTATCAGGTCCAGTTCGATAAATTTATTAAAGAACCCCGGCCTTTGTAAAAATTGGACAGGGCCACTTATCATCTGGGTTTGATCATCTACGCTTCCCATCATTTCTGAGATCCAGGACTCGTTCATAATGCAATCAGCATCCGTAGTAAGCACCCATTCGGTCCTGGCATTTTGTACCCCAAAATTTATGGCAGCCTTTTTTCCAAGCTGATTTTCCTGCAATGTTAAGATGGTTGCCTTAATGGCTGTATCTGCAAGGGCACTTGTTGCTTCATTTAAACTGTCGTCTGTAGAGTGGTCGTCAACAAGGATAAAGTGCCATTGAAAAGGATAATCTTGATCTGCAAGGGAACTTATCAGGGAGGCGATCCGGCCTGATTCATTTCGCATTGCTGTTATTACCGTAACACTGTGCTTTTCGTCTTCATATCTGACAGGCATGGATATATGATTCCATGCCCATGACCATCGGATCATTAACAGGCAATAAAGTATTACTACAGGAATTAGCCAGATCATTTTTTAAGCGCAATTTTTATTCTCCATACCGTGAATGTTCCGATGAGCGCCGGTAAAATTACATTTATAAGCCAAACGAGTGTCCCTGCCAGGATCAGATCCGGTTCAGACGCTTTGTTGTACATGATCTGGGCAAGGATCAATCCTCTCGTACCAACTTCACTAACACCGATCGTAGGGATCAGGGTAATGGCGAAAAAATACAAAGGCACCAGGTACAACATTTCAAGAACCGATGGGGTGGAGGTAAATTCTACCACGGCATACATCACAAGTGCCATTTGGGAGCAAAAAACGACGAACCTTACTGACGACCACATAAGTGCATAACCTAGTTCTTTGGTACTATAAGAGGCACAGGAATGAAAGAAGCGGATCAGGTTTTTCGGTAATTTTCTTTTTTCAAACCACTGAAAGACTTTCGATGACCTGAAGTAAACAAACAATGAAATTACCAAAAGCAAAAAACTTGCAGGTATTAATACGACGTTTGGAACCAGCAGAATTCCAGGGTTGATTATCGTAAAGATCATCAGTCCTAAAAGCCCGAATATTATGGTCACAGCGAGTTGACTTATACTTCCGACGATAGAAGCAGTTACACCCTGAATTCTTTTTTTAGGCGGCAGATACAGAATTCTGCCTCCAAATTCACCAACGCGATTTGGCGTGAAAAAACTTACGGAGACGCCTGTCATTATTGCCTGAAATGACCTAAAAAATGAGATGATATGAAACTTTTTAAGCAGATATTTCCATTTAATAGTTTCCAGGGCCCAGTTAACAGGCATAAAGGCGATCACGAGCCAGATAATTTCACTCCCTGATTCCAGACGCGCTTTAAATTGAGGAATGAGCTCCGGGAATGACCGACGATGGAACAATTCAAGGTAAATGAACCCGAACGTTAGGATAAGGATGACGATCTTGATCAACTTACCGGCAAATTTCAAATCTGGGATTTTCAATGATTCGACTGCGAAGTTGGTAAATAATTTCATTTCAAAAACAAATGGTTGCATCTTTGTTCGGGCCTATGGCAGAGTCAAGGGTAATAGATCAGGATTTTGACAAGATCATTCTGGGAATTGATCCCGGGACAAATCTGTTGGGTTACGGTATTCTGGGTATTCAGGGTAAAAAGCAGGTAATGATTAGCCTTGGAGTGATAGAATTGCATAAGTACAGCAGTCATGCCATGAAGCTGAAAAAGATCTTTGAGCGTTGTTTGTCCATTATCGACATGTACCATCCAGACGAGGTGGCACTCGAAGCACCTTTCTTTGGCAAGAATGTTCAGAGCATGTTAAAACTGGGAAGGGCTCAGGGAGTGGTAATGGCAGCTGCATTGTACCGTGATCTGCCGATATTTGAATACGCACCTAAAAGAGTAAAGCAGGCCATAACCGGCAAAGGGTCGGCAAGTAAGGAGCAGGTCGCAGGGATGGTGGCTAACTTGCTGAACATAAAAGAGTTACCAAAAACATTTGATTCTACAGACGCAATGGCCGTTGCATTTTGCCATTATTTTAGTTCCGGTGGTCCGGAGACCGGTACGAAGAGTTACTCAGGATGGGGTGCATTTTTGAAGGATAATCCGGACAGAGTCAAAGATTAAACATCAGCACCAATCGCCTGACGGATCTCTGATGCTATTTTAGCAAATTCTTCCTGGGTAAAAGACTTTCTCTGGTTAGCAAAACTCAGATCAGATTCTTTTGAGATAGGGATGAGGTGAATATGTGCATGCGGTACTTCCAGGCCTATCACAACAACACCTATTCTGTTGCAAGAGACAACCTTTTTAATGCCTTTTGCTACAATTTTTGCAAAAATATTCAGTCCTGCCAGCGTCTCATCGTCAAGGTCAAAAATGTAGTCAACTTCCTTCTTTGGGATGATCAGGGTGTGCCCTTTCTGAAGAGGGGAGATGTCGAGCAGGGCTATATAATCATTGGTCTCAGCCACCTTATGACCAGGAATTTCCCCGTTTATTATTTTGGTGAATATTGAGGCCATAGGATCAGGTCAAGATGTCTACAATTTCAAATGCGATCACGCCTGCAGGAGCGTTAACTTCCACTTTTTCTCCTTTCTTCTTGCCCAACAACGCTTTACCTATTGGTGATTTAGAAGATATTTTACCGCTTTTAAGATCTGCTTCTTTTTCAGAAACAATCGTATATTCAACTTCCCGATTGATCTTCTTATTCAGAAGTCGTACAGTACTAAGGATACCAACTTTAGATTTATCCAGTTTCGACGGGTCAAGGATTCTCGAGTTTGCAAGAAGTTCTTCCAGTTTACTTATTTTCATTTCCAAAAGGCCCTGCGCTTCTTTGGCTGCATCATATTCCGCGTTCTCCGAAAGGTCACCCTTATCGCGAGCTTCTGCAATCTGCTTGGAAATACCGGGTCTTTCAACTTTCTTCAGCTGTTCGATTTCCTTCAATAGGTTCTCATACCCTTCTTTTGACATGTAATTTATGTCCGACATAATGCTAAAATTTAATCAAATCCTTTTAAGGTTTTGGCAAATAGAAGTGATCAAGCTTCAATGCGACTTACCCTGTTACCTTATAAAAAATATTGCATCCACCCTCGGGAGGCGAATGCAATAAAACAAATTTATGAAAATAAGTTTAGAGTCTCAGTCTGACACCTACAGAGTGCGTTCCTTTGAAAGGGTTGCTATGCCTGTAGCTGTAGTCAATTGCAAATTTAGAGGTACCTTCTTTGTTCAACGCGAACTCATACGCAACACCTGCTGAAAGCCCTGTGTGAACGCTTGTTCTCGTATCGTAATCAAAACCACCATCTTCCAAAGCATATCCAGCACGAACCATGAATTGACTTTTAAAAGCATATTCTGCTCCAAAAGTGAACTGGTTCCTCTGGTAAGCATACGATGTAAAGTTCAAAGCACTTGTCAGCCTGTGATAGTAGGTCTCTCTGGTCTTATCCAACCTGAAATCATAGGAGGCACCGATATTGATCAGTGTTGGCAAGCCATATCCCTGTGATCTCTGGTAGAATGACATTTCACTTGAATTCTGATTGTTGGTTGCTTTGAAGGAAAGACCGTCGCCGGCAAATTTTGTGTCAGGACCAACATTCTTCAGCGATATTCCAAATTTGATATCATCTTTCTTTAACGGGTCTTTTTTATCAGCAGTGGCATAATAACTAATTCCCGCATCTATCGCTATCCCTGTTGAGTTTGCGTTCGGGAGCGATTCGTTATGAACACGCACAAGAACACCACCGGAAATAGACGCTGTAAATTTCTTGGAATAAGCCATTGCAATATTTGTCAGTCTTGGATTTACAGAGCCGATACCTCCTTCAGGAAGTTCAGTTGTAGTGATCTCAATTTCTCCCAGGTTGGTGGTTGTGAGACTGAGTCCCAGCACACCTTCCTGCGAACCGATAGGCTGTGCAAATCCAAACGAATTCATTGAAATGCCTGTTCCTGACAGCCAGTTTGTATTTGAGAAGAGTATTTCGGTGCCTTTGGCCCGTGCTAATCCTCCAAGGTTCATATAGATCGCTTCGACACCTGTAATGCTGCTAACGCTTGCCCAACCCATTCCGGATGAAGCCGCAAAGCCGTTCATTACAAGTTGTCCGGCACCTGCCTGTCCTATCCGATCCGGGTTACCGGCGAAAGACGGTGCTGCCAATCCAATGATCAGCCCAAATATTCCTGATTTTATTACTAATTTCATATTAATCATCTTCTTACTATTAGAATGAATCCAGATCCAGTTCTCTCATTATCCCTAACCATTTAACAACCGCTTCCCCGTACGTATCACTTTTTACGTGAATCAGGTATGTGCCGCTGGCTACAGGCACACGAGCTGCATTTTTAAGATCCCACTGTAGTTCTGTTGACGGATCATCCTTATTGATCCTTCTTACCAGGGCACCATCAATAGTATAAATGGAGACCACACATTTTTCAGGGAGATTCGTGATCTTAATTCTGTTATCTACAGGACTAGATTCGTAAGCTGAGAATGCGAAATAAGGATTCGGTACCGCTCTGATCTCATCCATAGATGACTCCCCTAGAGGAACTGATTTTTCAGTGAATACTGCATCAGTGTTAAAGGTGTATCTTGGATTCCTGTCGTTTGTAATACGCGGGTCAAATGGTGGCTGATCAGGATTGTCGTATGGGTTGTAGAAAGTATATGGCTTGTTCACCCTTAATTTAAAAGTCAATTCTGTAGGAGGAACAGGCATATTGTTGCCGTTCAACTTCATTTTATAACCCTGTGCCATGTAAGCAGGTATCAACCAGCTGCACTGGAACATTACTTTATTGTTCATGTGAATGTCCTTGTTGAACCCTGTGCCATTAATGATATCCATATAATGCTTGCATTCGTCGTATTCGGTAGCACCATCAAATAGAACTGGGTTAAAGCCCTTGTTGTAACCCATGATATAGATATAGTGTCGACCACCGAAAGATGGGTAACCAGGAGTATATTGACCGCCGTCATCCGTTGGATTCCATTTCATGTCATCTCCGTTATTCCCCTTTTGGTAAGAGTCTTCACCAATAATGATATTAAGTCTTTTGCCTGTTTCGAGGTCAATTGCGTAACCTGGGAACCAGCTTCGGCCTTTCTCAGATGTATTCACACTGCCGTCCTTGTTAAGAGAGAAGTGGTCTCGTATATCGAATTTGCTGACACCTCCCTCATTTAGGCTAGGTTCTTCACCTAATTCCAGTACAAGTACCTTGGTCCACTTTGATTCATCAGGTGTTAGTACAATGTCTACACTGCTGATATTGCTGATATATCCCCATTCGTTCGGTGTACGTGCACCATCGAAGGCAGGGCCCTGGTTTAAATTATCAGCTCTTCCTGCGCCGGATCCTCTGTTTCTTGAAGCAAGTCTGTAAGGAGCAAGCCTTCCGTCCCAGATCTTCTCATAGATCTCGAATTGATCGATGGAATTTGTAGTATTCGGCAAGAAGTAATCCTGCCATGAAGGATCAGGATTGGTACTTAGTTCATTCCTTCCAACGGAACCAGAACGAATCCAGTCATACCATCCAATACTGTTCCTGTTCGGATTGTCAATATCCGGAATAGCTGTCATCCATTGCCTGCTGTTATCTTCCCACTTTACTTCCCAGGAGATCAATCCATTGTTTTTGTCAATGGCGTTGCCAGGAACAAGTACCTGCTTGATCTGTACGGCAAGTCCCCAGTTTTGCAATTCAGATGTAGCGTCATTTGATACAATAAGTTGTTCGTTGTCAACATCAATAGTATAGTCTGAGAAAATGGTATCATTATCGTTGTCATCTGTAGGGTTGTTCAATGCTATAAGCATCCAGTTTGTGTTTTCGGGAACAACGCCATTTCTTCTGAGAACATCAGAAGGGATCGGATCTTCCAGAAGAATGAATTCGAAATCACCTTTAGGTACTTTCAAAGGATCAACAACTTTAATGTTTACCGGTCCGAATCCTTCTTTATAGATTGGATTGGAAATTTCACCTTCTGAAAGAATTGTATTGATGCTCGCCTGGGTAAGTTCAATATGCTGACCTCCGTTTCCATATCCTTCAAGCCTTTGCAATTCAGGAATGGAGCCATAAGGACCGTTTATCTGAGTTCCAAATGGTTTCTGAGGAGTGACATTGATGAATTTCACATCACCCCCTTCCAGGTATTCCTCATTGGGGTGGCCCGGAAGTGCGGCATATGAAATAATCATGTAATAGTACGTCTTGTTATTCACAAGGGTTTTATTACTGCTTGTCGAGAAAAGATCCTCAGTAATTGAGAGCGAGTGAATCAGTCCGTTGTTGGGACCTTCAATTTTTAATTTTGGCAACGGCTGTCCCAGTTCAGGGTCAAATTCCATGTTTACCAGTCGTACAATATCGTCTTTAAGATCACAGCTGAACACCTCCCTTACTTTATCAATATCACCGATGTCACCTGTACCGACTGTTGCATCAGCAAGCTGGTAAATTCGATAGCCCTGGAAAACATATTCGTATTCCTCTCCGTCGAGTTCAACTTTTTCTTTGTAGCGTTCTACCTTGTCATTGTTTGTATTTGTGAACAACAGAATTACTTCTCTGTTCAACTCCTTAGCGATGACATCCGGAGTATTCGGACCACTGACAAGGTTGAAGCAGTTGTCAAAGATATTTTGTGCTTTTCTGCTAGCCTCGCGTAAAAGTTCCAGTGATCCTGATGAACCGCCTGAACTGGTGCGTGCCCAAACGACACCAACTGTGATCGTATTAACTGCACCTGGTTTCAGGACGAATGGTCCGGAAGTCTGAAGGAACCTTCTGTCAGCAGGTGTGTTTCCTGCTGATTGCTCATCCCAGTTAGGACAGAGGGTATTGTTAGGATCTGAATTTCCAGGGAAGATATAATCCGAAGGAACAGAACCTGTTCTACCGTTCTTACAATCCTGCGTTATAGGGTCTCCGTTCTTCCAAAGACCTCTCAGGTAATTATAGTAATGAATAGGAGATTGCGGGTTACCAAAGTTGGTGAAGTCATTATCGTAATACACAAACTTGGACATACCCAGTTCAATGGAAGTATCAACCCCATTTATGGTTGTATCTTTTTTCGGCCCCTGGAAGAAATCAACCCCTACAGAAGGAGGGTTAAGTCCATAACCAAGAATACCTTCGTCGTTGTCATCGCCATTGTAGCAGAAACCAAGACTCATTCCTACATCACAACCAACATAATCGTCAGCATAATTTCCAAGATCCGGGTCAACCCATTGTCCGAAATAGGTGTTTTCCAATATGTTGGAACCACGGTTGATAATACGCGTGGTGTAAAATGTCATATTGTTGATCTCATCATTTCTTTTGTAGGCAAATGCAGTTGTTTGAAGTTCGACACCAATAGGCAAAGCCTGGGTCTCGGTGTGAATGTTACCCCTGTCATTGTAAACGAACCATAACATCTGATCCGGCTGATCAGCAGGAGTATTCGCTGATGCGTCTATTTCAACACCACGGCATTCTGTATGAAGTACAGGGTAATCTCCCTCTTCAGGATTGTACTGGTCGTCGCCATTAACATCAAAGAACGGGGCCAGATTATATGGTGTATTCAGTCCATTACCGTGAGCAGGCCATGATGCAACATTTGGAGCATCTGGCAATGCAAGTGCATAGTTTCCGCCATTTTCTTCACCGGCATCAACAAACCTGACAATTTCTTCTTTGCTGACCTTATAGATCGCATCGTAAGCTTTACAACGCAATTCATTTGTTGTGGCTGTTACTGTATCAAGAGGTCCTGGCCAGAAGTCTGAACCGCTTTGACGATAGGTCATTGCAGCCAGTTTCAGAACTCCTTCGTCTTCTCCGCCGATCCATATTGAACCTGCAAACAGAGAATTTTTTCTTACAGCATTCTCAACATCAAGGATCTTAGGGATCTCATACCTTGCGCTGGAAAGGTCCCACCACATATCACCACCATTCAGGATACGGGTTCTGACGTTATTAATATCAAGATCGGCACTGGCGGATGCAGGTTCGCATTCGATAGCGAACTTCATCAGGCCATGGCTTTTCTTAGTTGAGATCTCAGTTGTTTGATGGGGTGACTTTTCTGTAACATTCTCTTTGGCAAAAGTTGAGAATGTAAAGCCCGTTAAGGCAGCCAACATCAATATATGTTTCATCTTTTTCATTTTCAATTCTTAAATATGCGGTTAGAAATACATTCTCACGCCCAGTCTTGCTAAACGTGGGGTAGCATAGTTGTTAGGGTTATCCATTCTTATCTTGTAAAGATCAACGAAAGACTGCGCATTAATCTGTTCGTTCTTGTACTGTTGACCTTGAGGAGAATTCAAGTATCCATCGTCATCAGGCAGACCTGTGTACGCATAAACATTTTGAACAATTTTATTATTAAGAAGATTCTGTACCCAAACGTATGCCTGGAATCTGATCTCCTTAGAATGGAATTCTTTTGGATTTTTCTTGTTCACGGTGAACTCTTTCGAGAAGTTAGCATCAATCTTAAACTGCCATGGCAGTCTTGAACCGTTCGGGTTACCATCGATCGGGCTTCTTTGTACACGCCCAAGGGAAGCCTGTGCACTTGAAACAGCTAGCTGATTTCTTGTATATGGCGTACCGGACTTAGCTGAAACGATAAAATTGGCTCCTGCATTTGCAAAGACCTGCTTATTGAACCACACGGGTCCTGTGTAGT
>DJML01000110.1 GCA_002436505.1 Bacteroidetes bacterium UBA6491
TAATGTATTTGTTAAGAAACTGGAAGAAATCTGTCCCTTTATCACGTGCAGAACCCGAAAAAAGTTCAGGAAGCCGAACCATATCTTCCAGCGGATCTGACATCTGTTCATGTTTAAAGGTACCGTAGAGTTTTTCCCATTGAGCCAGGTTTCCTTTCTTTTGCTCCGGTTCGAATGGATTAAAGCGTTTATCGGTTATGATCCCGGGCTGCCCGGGGTTGAATTCTGATGATCGTTCATGTTGAAACATCCTGGATCCTGAAAGTTGATCGGATTCTGATGTGATGTGGTATTCGAACAGGACTTTCCTTATGACAGATTTTAATATCATGTAAATGGCTTTCCCATCCTCGAACTTCACTTCTGTTTTCGTCGGATGCACATTGATATCGATCTTGGCCGGATCGATTTCCAGGAAAAGAACATAGAACGGATGATGATCATTCTCTATCAGCCCTTCATAAGCACTGGCAATGGCATGATGGAAATAAGGTTCCCTGATATATCGGCCGTTTACAAACAAGAACTGATCTCCCCGGGTTTTTTTACTTCTGTCGGGCCTCCCTGCAAAACCACTGACGTTCACTATGTCACTTTCCTCAAAAACCTCTAATAGCTCGCTTTTGTTCTTATTGCCTAATACGTCCTCGATCCTTCTCTTAAGCGCATCAGGTTTTAACCTGTATACCTCGTTATCATTGTTGAATAATTGAAATTCAATCGTCGGATAAGCAAGTGCGACTCGTTGAAATTCTTCGATCAGATGCCGCGTCTCAACAGCCACTGATTTTAGAAAATTTCTTCTTGCAGGAATATTAAAAAAAAGATTTTTAACGGTTACTGTTGTCCCCTGCGCGCAGGCAACAGGCTCCTGTAGTTTGATGTCAGATGCTTCTATGGAAATGCGGGTCCCAAGATCAAAATCCGCAGACCTGGTCTTAAGTTCAACCTGCGCTACTGCCGCAATACTGGCAAGGGCTTCACCCCTGAAACCAAAAGAAGAGATATGAAAAAGGTCCTCTGCTTTACTGATCTTGGATGTTGCATGTCTTTCCCAGCACATTCTTGCGTCTGTTTCAGTCATGCCCTGGCCATTGTCAGTTACCTGAACAAGGGTTTGTCCTCCATCCTTAAAGTGCATGATGACCTTACCGGCACCGGAATCAACGGCGTTCTCCAGCAGTTCCTTTGCTACAGAGGCAGGTCGTTGCACAACCTCTCCGGCAGCGATCTGGTTGGCGATCGAATCAGGAAGTAGTTTAATTATATCAGACATCAAATGCCTCGAAAATAAATGTAAGAAGGTCGTGGGTCATGAGTTGCCATGTAATGAGTGTCAATATTCCGATGATCAGGAACAACCTGAGCCTGGATACCCAGATCTCTTTGTTATGATGGGTGTTATATGCCTGATCCCGTCTTTCATAGCCCTGTTTAATTCTGTCTTTGAACCCTTTGATATCGTATTCTTCGTTCTCCTTTGCCTTAGCAGAATTGACCCTGTTCCTAAGATCATCCATATCCTCATTATAGAATCTCGGGACATAGTTGAATCGCCGGTTCTTATTTATCCTTGGAGAAAAGATGCCGTAAAATCTTGAAGACATGCTCCAAAGATACAAAATCGCCTTCATTTGAAAAGTATCCCGCAATGTAAGAATCGATAAAATTTGAGTGAATCCGGACCAGGCTTATGACCTGAATTTCTTGTGCCATTTTCGAAACCAGACTTTTTGGAATTCTCTGTCAAGAACCAAAATTGCCAGTTCATCATAATTGTTCCATCGTATTGGTTTTCCCCCAGTCTTTTCAGGGAGATCTATAAGGTAAAGAACACTTTCCAATCTGTTCTTATTGTCCAGATACTCAAGCTTTTTGGAAAGCATGGCAACAAACTTGTCATGATCGAAAGTTGAATCATTATCAATCAGGCTTCTGATCTCAGCTCCGTCGCTTCCCAGGTCTTTGGACAACTGGTTAATTATCTCTTCAAGGAGCTCCCTGTTAGAAAGATATTTCTCCAGAGGCAGTTCCGGAAATTGCAGATTATCCTCAGCCATTTTTACCGTTGATCTTACGAAACAGATTCCATCTGATGTATAATTCCGTCACATAGTCCCATGTACCCCAGGTGATATCCCTGTACAGGATTCCTTTGAAAAGAAATCGGGTCTCGGAGGATAAAGGAACCTCGTACAGCACTCTGGCAGCAGCTAATCTTCTGTAATCGCGGCTGTAAATGGATGGGTTCTTCCTTGATACGGATTGGAAAATAACATCGCCCGTAGGTGATTGAAACTGGTGACTGTCCCAGTAGTTGGCAACGAAGGTAAAACGATCCCAACGAAGGGTCATAGACAGGTATTGCCCCAGGCCATCAATGAATGTATCTATATTGTTCTTAGAAGGATCCTCAAAGTAGACAAAGTGAGCCTGAAAGTTAACTTCATTCAGTTTCATGAAATTCTTAACCGGGATTTCCAGTTTAGCACCATAATCGAAATTATATCTTGACGAAGGCGAGGCTTTAAATTTATTTATCTCGCCACCCTTATGCTTTGCTAGCATCTGGACAATGCCGGCAAAGGTGAATTTTTCCTTCTTTATCAGATCTATGCTTGTTGAGATGCCGCCTGTGAACTCTTCCTGAAATGGGGAATCGTATTCAATGTTTTTCTCCCAGTTCAACCAGAGGTCAAAGAATATGCGGTCATTTTCAAAGAGGTACTGTGTCCCGTTTTCAAGCCTTTTCCTTATTACATTGTCCGGATCATAAAGCGGATGTATCAGGCGATGCATCATCGCTCCTTCAATATTGCCGAAATTCAATGTAGAGTTATTCGATTTCCATGTGATACCATATAATGGCAAAACGTCTGTGAAGTTGTCGTTCCCGAAATCTTTGGTCGCAAATATGCCAGCCCTAACAGCAACATTTGACGNNTTGACGATATTTGATAATGGACCTGACTTCCCGCCTGTAAACCATACAGCGTTCTTCCCTTATCTGCATAGGTCGAATACTCAACGTTTCGCAAATAATTAAGGTTTTCGACCTCAATGCCGAGCCTTCCAGAATCAGATGAACTAAATTGAGGTGTCCAGTCGAAAAATGAATTATCGACCTGAGCGTCTGCTAAAATAGACAATAACAGGAGTGTAAAAGCAGTAGAGATCCGTTGAATCATAATAAAAATATGGCAAATATAGATTAATTGCGCATCGGAATCAGGCCGGATTCGCGATCTTTGAACATTGTAAAGGTTTGGTATGGATTTTGATTAATATTACATAAACAAAGAGTATGAATTGGGTAAAATATAGCATACTACTGCTTGTGGCGATGTTTCAGTTTTCGTTTACGGCAGTTGATGACCGCGAAACCTTTGAATACAGGAGTCAGGATAATCATGCATTCTCCTATGGGGAAGTTTTGAATTACAGGATACATTATGGGATTATAAATGCGGCGACCGCAGAATTGAAAGTTGATAAAGATCCATTCGAAGTGGATGGGAGAACTACTTATCATATCACCGCTTCAGGTAAGACCAACAGCTCTTTTGACTGGATGTATAAAGTGCGTGAGCATTTTGAATCTTACGTTGATACAGAAAGTATTGCACCGTTGAAGTACTTCAAATCTGTTCAGGAGAACAAGTATAAGGACATTGACTTTGTGATCTATGACCATGCCAAGCAATATCTCTATGGCAAGAAGAAAAATCTAGACATCCCACGTTACGTGCAAGATATCGTTTCAGGCGCATACTATGCGCGAACAATTGATTTTTCCGGGGCATACATCGGGAAGACATTTCCACTGGATATTTACCTTGACCAGGAGGTATACAATCTGAAATTCAAATACCTGGGCAAGGAAACCATTAAATCTGATGTTGGTAAAGTGCGTTGTATCAAATTGCGACCTCAACTTGTCGTGGACAGGGTATTTAAAGACGAAGATGATATGACTCTCTGGGTGACAGACGATAAGAATAAAATACCTGTTCGTGTCAAAACTGACATCTGGGTCGGTTCCTTAAAGATCGATCTGAATTCTTACAGTGGCCTTAAGAACAAATTCACATCAATGGAGTGATCAGTTCTTCGCTTATTCCTTTACCAAATGCAATTTGTTAAAAGGATACAATTTCACTGACCTGTGACAAAAATAGAGGCGATTAAATGGATCGATCCTCTAAATTTGTAAATGAATTGCGATGAAAAGGGTTGCCATAGTCTTAATTGGGGTTATTTCTGTTTTCATTCTTGTACAATCCTGCAAGCATGAGGTTCCTGACATCAACACAGATAGGATATACAGCAATATTCCGACTGTTTCGGACACGTGTAACTGGGATACCGTTTATTTTGTTAAAGAGATTCTGCCAATCATTGTTTCGAACTGTGCCGGAACAGAATGTCATGACGATAAGGACCCCGAGGGCGGAATGAATTTTACCACTTACGTGAATATCATGCTAAGTAAAAGGATCATTCCAGGAAACCCCGATCAATCTGATTTCTATGAGGTGCTTGCAAAGCATGAAATGCCTCCTGACGGTCGTGATCCTCTGACACCAGAGCAGATCAACGCCATCCGGATATGGATAAAGCAAGGCGCAAATAACAACGACTGTTTCAATGGTTGCGACAGCACCAATTATACATTTTCAAGTGCTATCTGGCCAATACTTAATGCAACCTGTAAAGGATGTCACAGCAACATAAAACCATCCAAAGGAATCAAGATCATTGATTACCCCAGTGTTAAGACCCTTGTGAACTCAGGGATATTTGAAATATCAGTATTCCATTTGGAAGGGGGGAGCCCCATGCCCCCGAAAGGACAACTTGATTCTTGCAGCATGTACAAGGTGCGACAATGGCTGAATGCCGGAGCGCCAAATAATTAAATCAATGAAACGATTAGCATTAATTATATTCATATCTCTTTTTATAGCTTCTTGTTACTATGATGTGGAAGAAGAACTTTATCCCAACGGATGTGGCACAGGAAGTATTACTTTCACCTCAACGATCGTCCCGGTGCTTAAGAACAATTGTTATGATTGTCACAGTTCATCCAATGTTCAGGGTGGTGTGATCCTGGAGGGATATGCTAATGTGAAAACATATGTTAGTAACGGCAAATTGTTGTCATCAATCAAACATGACGGAAATTCCTTTGCAATGCCCCAGGGGGAACCCAAACTTTCGGATTGCTTAATAAATAAAATTGAAACCTGGATCAATAATGGTGCACCAAATAATTAAGAACGTATCGCATAGCGTGATCTGCCTGCTGGTTTTTATTACCAGTTGCCCTTTTTCCGTATACGCCCAATCAGAGGAAGAACTGCTGTCCACGATTCTTAAAGAGGAACCACAGTTTGCAGAGAATACTTTCTATGGTACCCGGGTTGTAAATTCACATTCCATAGAGAACCTGGAGGCTAAAACTTTGGATTTCAGGATAAATCACCGTTTCGGAACCATTGAACAGGGAGCGTATGATTTTTTCGGTCTTGATCAGGCCGCAATGCGTCTTGGATTTGATTACGGGATAACTGACAACATCCAGATCGGTGTGGGAAGAAGCACATATGAGAAGACGTACGATGGATTTGTCAAATACCGTTTTTTAAGGCAGCAGAATAATGAAAGGAGCATTCCTGTTGGTATGGCTCTTGTATCGGGAATAGCCATTGCTTCAGTAAAGTGGGATGACCCGACCAGAGAAAATTTTTTCACAAGCAGGATCTCATACCATCACCAGTTGATCATAGCCCGTAAATTCAGCGATGGTTTTTCAGCCCAATTGATGCCTTCGGTGGTTCACCGAAACCTGATCGACAGTTCAAAATATAACCATGACGTGTATTCCATAGGCGCTGCCATCAAGCAAAAAATAGCTTCTGCTGTTACTGTCAATGTTGAGTATTTTTACTTGTTGGAAAATCAGATCCAGTCTGACAGAAGAAGTTCCCTATCAATAGGCATCGACATTTCAACGGGTAGCCATACGTTCCAGATGCATTTCACAAATGCCACCGGTACATTTGAAAAGGCTTTTATGACAGAAACTACTAACCGCTGGGATAAGGGACAAATCCACTTTGGATTTAATCTTGTGCGTAAGTTTCATTTCGATAAGAGTTGGTGAAATCGTCACCTTTGTGAATATTTGTTCGCTGACAAGTATATCCTGAATGAATCCAGAAGAGGCCAGGCAGAAGATCGATAAATTAACCGCTGATCTCAGAGATCACAATTACCGGTATTATGTATTGGCAGAACCGGTCATTTCTGACAAAGAATTTGATCTATTATTGAAGGAACTTGAAGCCCTAGAAAAAGAATACCCTGATTTTCAGCATATTGATTCTCCAACCGTTGTTGTCGGAGGAGGGATTACCAAAGAATTTGAGACCATTCAACATGCTGTTCCTATGCTATCTCTTGGCAATACCTACAGTGAACAGGAACTAATTGATTTTGATCAGCGGGTCAGAAAGATCATTGGTGATGATTTTGAATATACTACGGAATTAAAATTTGACGGCTTTGCACTGGGAATCACATATGAAAACGGAACAATGGTCCGGGCGGTAACAAGGGGAGACGGTACAAGCGGGGACGATGTTACTACCAATGTAAGGACCATCAGGAGCTTGCCTCAGCAGCTTACCGGCGATTTCCCAATTAAGCTGGAAGTTCGTGGCGAAGTTTTTATGCATCGGAAAGCTTTCGATAAGTTAAACCGTGACCGCATTGCCAATGGCGATTCACCTTTTGCAAACCCACGAAACAGTGCTGCTGGAACCATAAAAATGCAGGAACAGGACGAAGTCAGAAAACGTCCGCTGGACTGCGTCATTTATAGTGTGATCCATGAGGACAATCGAGGAAGAACACATTATGACAGCCTTATGGAGGCTTCAGGGTGGGGGCTGCCGGTTTCGAGCGAAACTAAAAAATGCAGATCCTTGAATGAAGTTATGGACTACATTCATGTATGGGATAAAAAGAGAAAGTCGCTCAGCTACGATATCGACGGAGTAGTGATAAAGGTCAATGATCTGAATTTACAGGAAGAGCTCGGATACACTGCAAAATCACCACGCTGGGCCATTGCGTATAAATTTGAGACGGAAAGAGCTTCAACAAGGCTGCTGGAGATCACATATCAGGTGGGGAGGACGGGAGCTGTAACTCCGGTGGCAAATCTTGAACCTGTACAATTGCTGGGAACAACGGTTAAAAGAGCTTCCTTGCATAATGCTGATGTTATGAAAGACCTGGATGTGCGTATTGGCGATCTGGTTTATGTTGAGAAAGGAGGGGAGATCATCCCGAAGATCGTTGGTGTGGACATAGATTCAAGGGATCCTAACAGCCGTCCAGCAGAATTCATTACACACTGCCCTGAATGCCGCTTTGAATTGATCCGAAACGAGGGGGAAGCGGCCCACTATTGCCCAAATCCTGACTGTCCCCCACAGATACGGGGACGGATTGAGCATTTTATATCAAGGAAGGCGATGGATATAGAAAGCCTAGGAGAAGGTAAGGTTGATATTCTGGTTCAAAACGGGTTGATACATGACCCTTCGGACCTTTATGATCTGAAGATGGAGCAGCTTATTGGTCTGGAAAAAGTACTTACTGACGACGACGGAGAGCCTGTAAGAAAGGTAACCTTTCAACAGAAAACTTCAGAAAATATCATTCGGGGAGTTGAGGAATCTAAAGGTCGCACATTCGACAAAGTATTGTATGGCCTGGGAATCAGGCACGTAGGTGAGACCGTCGCAAGAACACTGGCGCAACACTTTGTAAGCATGGACAACCTGATAAATGCTTCCAGGGAAGAACTAGAAGCAATCAACGAGATCGGGACGGTGATCTCAGGAAGTGTTTACACATATTTCCAGGACCCTGTTAACCTTGAAATGATCGGGTCACTCCGCTCTCATGGGGTTCAAATGAAATTAGAAGAGACTGAAAGCGAATTGATATCGAATGTCCTAACAGGCAAGAAAATTGTTGTCAGCGGAGTTTTTAGCAGGTTTTCAAGAAACGAGATCAAAGACCTGGTTACAAATCATGGAGGAAAGAATGTAAGTTCAATATCCTCTCAAACTGATTTTGTGCTGGCAGGAGAGAATATGGGACCGGCGAAACTCGATAAGGCCAATAAGCTTGAGATACCGATTCTGTCAGAAGAAGATTTTATAAAAATGATAGGAGCTGAATGATGTTTAGCAAATGGACTACATACCTTGTGAAACGCTACCTTCGGAAACACGATAAAACTTCCGGCAGAAGGGAATTGGTGCCGTTTAAAAAGGTGTCAAGAATAGGGATCGTTTACAGGGCGGGGGTGCCAATTGACGAGAAACATAGGAAGCAAATAGAGTCGGAGTTTGAAAAAGCAGGTAAAAGGGTAATGACACTTGGTTTTGTTGACCATAAGGAGGTTGGGACCGAATATCAGCCGAATGTCCATCACGATTATTTTGCACGAAAAGACCTAAGCAGGTTGAAACTTCCCCGAAAAACCAGTGTGATGCGATTTGTAACAGAACCTTTTGATTATCTTATATATTGTTCTGAGGAGGTATCCATACCTTTGCTGGGAATTACAGCTTTATCCAGGGCAAAATGCCGGGTAGGGCCGTATTTTGAAGACCTGGAATTTGGTTTTGACCTGTTACTGAAGACAGAGGGTTCAGATTCAGCGTATGCTGATCAGGTCATTGAATGCATTAAAAAATTTGATAATGGATAAATTTAAAGGTTTAGGTGTGGCAATGGTGACCCCGTTCAACAAGGAAGGGCAGGTCGATTACAATGCGTTGAAAAATCTAACTGAACACCTTATCTCAAATGGAGTGGATTACCTTGTTGTCATGGGAACCACTGGTGAAAACCCGACTTTATCAGCGGATGAGCAGAAGCGAATTCTAGATCAGGTGATATCCGTGAATGAGAAAAGAAAACCGATCGTATTCGGTGTCGGCGGGAACAATACGCTGGCACTTGCCTATAAACTTAGCAGTATGTCCTTTGACGGAATTGACGGAATTTTAAGTGTAAGCCCGTACTACAATAAACCCAACCAGGAAGGGATCTATCAGCATTACATGCGCCTTGCTGATTCATCCGGTGCGCCATTGATCATCTATAACGTGCCGGGCAGGACAGGTTCACTAATTCAGGCTGATACAACGCTCAGAATTTCTGAGCATGAGAACATCATTGCGACAAAAGAAGCAAGCGGCAGCCTAGATGTATGTATGGAAATCTTACGAAATAAAAGCGATGATTTTATGGTGATTTCCGGGGATGACAATTATACCCTGCCTTATATAAGCTTAGGTATGAGCGGTGTGATCTCGGTCATTGGGAATGCCTATCCAAAGTCTTTCTCTCAAATGGTCCATTACGCCCTTGATGGCAATATGGAGAACGCCAGGTACCTTCATTATAAACTGCTTCCATTGATGAACGCCATCTTCCTGGACGGGAATCCCGGAGGCATTAAAATCGTTTTGAAAGAACTTGGCATTACTGAAGAGTACATGCGTATGCCGCTTCATCCGGTTAAAAAAGAAGTACGTAAACTACTTCAGGACCTTGTCAGCGACTTTAAACCATAAGCAGGTTTCCTCCAAAATATTTCTCCTTCAGGCTGCTGAAAATTGTACAAATGTGCATGATTGTCTAAAAACAGACCCCTGTTTGGTCTGCTTCCACGTTTAATTCCTGATTTCCTAACAGTTGTTAGTTATACACAGTCAATTGTTAAGGGGATATCAGATGAAATGACTTAAATTTGGTTCGAACATAAGTTGGGTTCATTTGAAGAAATTATGAAGTTACGATTATTTATTCTGTCTATCCTGGCCATTATCCTATTTGCTCCATCGTCTTTTGGAAAGACCTATTATGTGAGTGAAGCATTGGGTAACGATACATTCGACGGGTCGTCACCAGTGGTAGTTACAGACACGATCGGCCCTTTCCGGACCATCGTGCACGCATTGGATTCAGCCCTTGATGGTGATACCATTATGGTAGCTGAAGGTACTTACCGGGAACGGTTAGTTATTACTCGTCAAATTGTTCTGTTAGGAGTAAATTACACGGTATCGGGGAGATCGCCCCGCGGTGCGGAGACGATCCTGCAGCCGGACATGGATTCTATTGGTGTCCCTCCGGATGACAGGAATACCCTCATCACGCTTATGTCGGGTAACGTAATACTCGCTGGTTTTACTTTCACCGGGGATAATGATACCCTTGTCTCTGGCAATATAGTTGGCACAGCAGATGTCGATGTGTCCTATGGGATATACATAAATGGACCTTTAAGTAATGTCCTGATAGCGAATAACATAATTCGGGATTTTTATAGCTCCGGAGTCGAAACATTTGCTTTCGGACTAGCAGGTGGAATGAATAACCTGCTGACGGAGAACCTGATAGATAATATAGGCGGGTCGGCGGTCATGTTGCGGAGTGACGCTCACCTCGATGTCATTGCCAACGATCTTGCGAGTGCAACATTTGGCATTCACTGCATTGAGATGGGGGATTCTCTCTCAGGCAACCTGAGGTTTGAATTCAATAACCTGCAGACCGACCGAGGGATAACAGTCACTAATTATTCGTCGGCTATGGCCGTGGGTATGGTTGGTAACGTCATTGTTCCTCAATCAGTTTCCGGTATCTATGGCATCAGTATTGAAAGTCCGTCAGGCAACGCTATAAGCACAGCTTCAAATCATATTTCAGGAATGCAAGCAGGAATCCGGGTTCTTGGACCGGACGGTGTGACCATGACCATGACCAATGACACGATCCTTTCGGCTCAGACATGGATAGGTTGGGGGTCAGTATCGACTGCCGGTGACACACTGAATATTTCCGGCCTCCATGCCAGAGGAGCTTCGGCCTACGGAATGAATATCTTTAATGACAGTTCAAGAACGGTCGTCAATATGTCAGACGCATCTCTGGGAACTGCAGCCGGTGGTATCCGATTATATGGAGATGTACAACTGAACCCAGGTAACACGGTGCTTTCCAGTATCGGTGGTTACTATATCCTTTTGGATGCCAGCACTTCAGGGACAGTGCCGATCGTTGACATCAACGCATTGAATATGGTCTTTGACGGAAATACCGGAGCTGCAATGACAGATATCCAGGGTATGGATGCAGAGGACAAAATAATGCACTACCTTGATGATCCTCAATTTGCATATGTCGATTTCAAAGCAGAGAATATTTTTATCTCGCTTATTGATGGGAACAATTCATTGAACAGAGCCCTTACAAGGGTAGCTGACAATTATACCATCGTTTCAAGAGGAACTTATTTCAATGAATCTGCGGTAATAGCAAATGACCTGGTATTAAGATCCTTTGCTCAGGATTCAGTGCGGATCCTCAATATGAATGGAGCAGGCAAAACCCTTCGGCTTGAAAGCCGTCTGAATGTAAAAGACGGACTGGTGCTAACAGATGGAGTGATCAATACCACCGCAGGAACAATGTACGTGGGATACCATACACAGGCACAGGCAGTGAATGGAATTACAGGAGGTAGCGTATCATCATACGTTGAGGGACCTCTATATGTTGTAAATACGGCTCAACTCAATGGGGATGTGGTTTATTTCCCTATCTCATCAGACACAAATTATAGACCTGTAAGGATGCATATCACGCATTTGTCAGCAGGGGTGGCATATACCATCCGTGGCGAAGTGATAAACGCACCAACAACAGGAGTGATATTGTCACCTGAACTTACTCATACATCAACGGTCAGATTCTGGTCTTTCCAATCTGTTGGATTTAGTCCTATATCAAACATTGAATATGAAGCCGTTTATTCTTCGGTGAAAATTCCTGATGATGTTGAATTCCCTGCAAGTCTCAGACTGGCTGCATACAATGCCGGTTGGAAAAATATTGGTGGGGTTGGTTCAGCACAATTCGACGGTTCTATAAGGTCAGACAGTGCTTACAGTATTATCTCTAATATTGCTCTTGCCAACCTGGACGGTGGTGATAACAGACTGGGCATCAAAGGTGTGATCTCCAAATTCTCTTGGGTAAATAATTGCGTTACCGATACATTTATGTTCACATCGGGTGCGACAACGACCGGAGATTCTTTCGTTCGCTACTTCTGGGATTTCGGAGATACATCAGTTGCCGATGACACATCGGACCAGATGAATCCTTCTTATCGCTTCGCTGGTCCTGGAACATATATTGTTTCACATATGGCTGAAGATAACAATGGTTCTATTGATACCTTGAAACTTGAGGTTGTGGTCGATCCGCTACCTGTAGTAGATTTTACGACTTTCATCCCTTGTTTCCCTAACAATGTCTCTTTTACAGATGCATCATCGATAACTTCAGGAAGTAACGTTAGCTGGGATTGGACCCTTGATACATTTACGGCTTCAGGATCAGGGCTATCGGTACCGTTCCCGGATACAGGAACCTATATGATCAAACTGATCGTTACCTCAGACATGGGTTGCGTTGATTCAACATCAAGATCCATTTATTATGGTGATTCGGTAAGAATTACATTGTCACCACTTGGGCCTGTCAATAAATGTATTGATAGTGTGATCACTCTGTCCGCAACAACCAACGCTTTATCCTACAGATGGGTAGAGACAGGAGATGTTGCTTATACAACGGATGTGGTCGATCCCGGGGTTTATACCTTTATCGGCTCCACAAGTGCGAATTGTATCGCCAGCGATACAGTGGAAGTGATCGATATACCAAATCCAATTGTTGACGCCGGCCTGGATACTACCATATGGAGAGGAACAACTGTAGTTCTGCAAGGATCAGCTTCAGGTTTATTGCCTGTTGCAGATTTCGATTGGACACCTGATGATGGCAGCCTTGACGACAACAAGATCGTAAAACCAACGGCTAAGCCTGACAAAAACACGATGTATCATTTAAAAGTTACCAATATTATCGGATGTATTGGTTATGATTCTGTGTTTGTGGAAGTAAAATGGCCGGAAACATTTGTAGTACAAAACCTGATCACACCTAACAATGATCAGATGAATGATTTCTGGGACCTGTCAAACGTCCCGGCGGTCAATAACGCTAAGGTATACGTGCTCAGCAGATGGGGGAAAGAAGTTTATTCTTCTGACAACTACCTGGACGAACCGTTCGATGGCAACAATGTGGACGGGGAGCCACTTCCGGAAGGAACATACACCTATTTGATAATTTTTGATCTGGAGGATCTTGGTTCAATTCGAGGTAATCTACAAATTGTACGATAATGAAACATTTTAAAATGCGATATATACTTACCCTTCTGTTAACCGTTTCTACGGTTGGATCAGAACTATTTGCGCAACAGATACCGCTCTATTCGCAGTACTATTTTAACAAGTTCATTTATAACCCTGCATTTGCCGGTGACCAGGAAAAGACCGAAGCTTACCTTGTAGGCAGAAGGCAGTGGGATGGCGTTTCAGGATATGAAACCAATGTGCTGACAGTGAATGGAATTCCAGGGAACACCAATGTAGGACTAGGTCTGCATGTGATAAACGATAAGAACGCGATAGTTAACAGTAACAGCGTATATGGATCATATGCATATCGCCTGAAGATGGGGGACAATTCAATGCTCGCCATGGGTATGGCCCTGGGGATGTGGGATACACGGTTTAATATGGACAATGTTGTGGTCACTGATCCCAATGATCCTCTTTTGCCGTTATTGAATCAAAAAGGCGGACCTGTAATAGACGCGAATTTTGGGATAAATCTGAAAGCCGGCGGTTTTCAACTTGGTCTTTCATTGCCACAGGCCTTTGCAGGAAAACAGGCGTACAAGGACAATTACAACCGCGTAGTCAATTACGATCTGGTTCCTCATTTTACGGGTACTGTTTCTTTTGATATCTGGTTATCACCGGAAAAAGTAAAGTTACAACCACTGGTTATGTATAAGAGTGTTAAAAATGCACCTGCACAATTTGACGGGAACCTTATGCTTGACTGGATCGGTAAAGGGTGGTTGAGTGCCGGTTACCGCGACGAATATGCAGTTACTTTCAGCGGAGGATTAAAAGTAGCAAGCATTTTGAGAATAGGATATTCTTACGATTATTCAATTCATGAGCAAAGTGCAGCCCTTGGTGCAACGCACGAATTGCTGATAGGTGTTTCTCTTGATAAATCTGACAGATATAAAAAGGATGAGAATGCAGAGAAAGCTGAAAGAGCCCGCAAGGCAAGAGAGGCAGCATTAGACTCAATGCGTGATGAACGGATGAATTCCATTCAGGACGAAATTGAGACCATGAAGAAAGAAGGCGGGATAAAAGATACAGTTGTCATTGTTAAGAAGGTGGAAACCATAGTTAAGCAAGCTGAGGAAAAACCGACAGAAGTTAAGGACACAAAGCCTGCCCAATCAGCTTCCGGGGTATCTGAATCAGGTAAATTTATGGTTGTGGCCGGATCATTTACAGAGCAGAAATACGCCAAAGGGTATGTTGCCAGACTTAAGAATCTTGGCCAGCCGGCGGCGATTCATCAGGCTTCCAATGGAACGTATTATGTTCATATAGGAAGATTTGATGATAAGGCTGAAGCACGAAAATTGATAAAGAACAATAAGAATGCGCAGCTTACACTTTGGATCAAAACATTAGAATAAGACAAATAACACTATAATTCATGACAGCGCAAGTGACGGAATATTAAAGATTCCCGTTGTTTGCGCTGTCTTTCTTTAACGATATTTGCCGGATGAAGATCATATGTGTTGGACGTAATTACGCTGATCATGCCAAGGAGCTAGGGAATGAAATACCTGATGAACCGGTCCTTTTCATGAAACCGGACACGGCATTAATGCGTAAACGGGATAAATTCTATATTCCTGATTTTTCTTCAGATATACATTACGAACTTGAATTGGTCGTCCGCATCAACCGGATCGGTAAAAGGATACAATCCCGGTATGCAAGGAAATACTTTGATAAGATTTCCCTGGGAATCGACTTTACTGCCAGAGATATTCAGGCAAAACTAAAGGCAAAAGGCTTGCCGTGGGAGAAGGCAAAAGCATTTGATCTTTCGGCGGCACTGGGTGAACTGATCGATGTTACCTCGGAAATGGACATCAATAATCTGAACTTTGAACTGCATAAGAATGGAGAAGTCGTTCAGAAAGGGAATACAGGTCAAATGATCTTTAAAGTTGACCAGCTTATTGAGAACGTCTCAAAGTACTTTACGCTTAAGATAGGAGATCTGATCTATACCGGTACTCCGGAAGGAGTTGGGAAGGTGATGCCTGGTGATCTGTTGGAAGGATATCTTGACGGAAACAAAATCCTTGAAGTAGCTGTCCGTTAGTAGCCATATTTTTCATTCCACCAGTTGCGCAACCGAGTGCGAATTTCATTTTCTCGCTGATTGTTTCCTGGCTTGAACAGTGCCGTTCCCTTTATCTTTTCTGGCATATATTCCTGCGATTTGAAATTACCTTCATAGTTGTGGCTGTACATATAGTCCTTACCATAATCAAGAGATTTCATTAGTTTGGTAGGAGCATTCCTTATGTGAAGTGGTACCGGAAGATCACCGGTCTGTTTCACCAGCGCTATTGCCTCGTTAATGGCTGCATAGGAGGCATTGCTTTTAGCCGATGTAGCGAGATAAATGACAACCTGGGATAATATGATCCTTGATTCCGGCCAACCTATCACCTGTACAGCTTGAAAGCAGTTATTAGCAATCACAAGTGCCGTCGGGTTGGCATTTCCAATGTCCTCTGATGCAAGGATCAACAATCTTCTAGCAATGAATTTCGGATCTTCACCACCTTCTATCATCCTGGCTAGCCAATAAAGTGCAGCATTGGGATCACTGCCACGGATGGACTTAATAAAAGCGGACACTATATCATAATGCTGCTCACCAGCTTTATCGTAGATAGCCACTTTTTCCGGCACTACATCAAGTACCAGTTCATTGGTTATCTCTACAGGTCCCGATGGTATAGAATTGACCACGATCTCAAGAGCATTCAGTAATTTTCTTGCATCACCACCGGAAACCAGTATCAAAGCATCGGTTTCCTTCAGTACTATATCTCTGCGTTTGAGTTCTTCGTCTTCAACTATTGCTTTGTTTAGGAGAATCTCGAGTTCGTCTTTAGCCAGGGATTCCAGCACGTATACTTCACAACGCGATAAAAGTGCTGCGTTTACTTCAAAAGACGGGTTCTCGGTAGTTGCACCGATCAGTGTGATGATCCCCTTTTCTACGGACGCCAAGAGTGAGTCCTGTTGCGATTTATTGAACCTGTGAATTTCATCAATAAACAGAACGGCATTTTTTTGTCCCATAAATATGGACCTTTCAGCCTGATCAATCACTTCCCTGATCTGCTTAACGCCTGCATTAACCGCGCTAAGCCAGAAAAATTTCCTTTTCTGAGAATTGGTAATGATATGGGCCAGGGTGGTTTTACCTACTCCAGGAGGCCCCCAAAGGACCATTGAATGAAGTCCACCAGCCTCAATGAGTTTCCTTAACGGTTTATCTTTTCCCAGGATATGCTTCTGACCGATATAATCGTCAAGATCCTTGGGCCTCATCCTTTCAGCCAGTGGTGTTCCTGAGTTCATAAGAATTCAAATGTAAGGATTCCGAAAAGTATTCTTTCCGGTCTGTTGCTAGATCCTGTAGACCGCAGACATTTCAGATGTATCACTAACGGTGATCTCCAGGTCATGGACAAGACCATTCTCAAGCGCATATACCCAACCATGGATCTCTAAGAACTGGTTCTTCTTCCAGGCATTCTGAATAATTGATGTTTTACTGAGATTATAAACCTGCTCCTCAACATTCAGTTCGACCAGACGTTTTGCACGGTCATGGTCATCTGAAATATTATTTAGTTCTTCACTATGTAAACGGTAGACGTCTTTTATATTACGGATCCAGTTATCCAGAAGTCCATATTGTTCGTTGCCCATCGCAGCGAGGACGCCGCCGCAACCATAATGTCCGCAAACGATGACATGTTTAACCTCAAGAACATTTACAGCATAATCAAGAACACTTAGCATGTTCATGTCAGTGTGCACTACCATATTCGCAATGTTTCTATGTACGAAAACTTCACCTGGTTGTGTCCCTGTGATCTCATTTGCAGGAACCCGGCTATCAGCGCATCCAATCCATAAGAGCGGTGGTTTTTGCCCTTTGGCAAGTTTTTCAAAATATTCGGGATCAAGTTCAAGTTTTTCTGCAACCCATTTACGGTTGTTTTCGATTAGATTCTTATATAGCTCTTTCATAGGGTTCTTATTAAACTTTCATGGAATACAGAAAGTTTTGTAAGATAGAAAAAATTAATAATAGCTGTATCAATGAGCTATGGTAATTTGCCTTGACAACCTGATGTCTAAAATTTAAATAAGAGTTAATATCAGATCCGTACGGTTCCCAGAATAATTATTAAAGCGCAAAGCTTTCCATGACTAAAAAAGGGCGTGCCAATACGCCCTTTTTCTTAATTCAATGTCGGTCAGGATCAAGCAGCAACCTCTTTGCTTTTTGATAGAAGGACCAGATCGCTTAATACGACCTCTGTGAAGAATCGTTTGATTCCATTCTTGTCTTCATAACTGCGTGTAGTTAATTTTCCTTCAATACAGATCTCCTGGCCTTTTGATACATGATTCTCGATGATTGTAGCCTTTTTGTCCCATGCAACGACATTATGCCACTGCGTTTCCTTCACTTGTTCCCCATCCGAATTTCGGTAATCCGAATTGGTAGCCATTGTAAACCGCGCGACCTTTTTTCCGTCACCGAACTCCTTGATCTCAGGATCTTTTCCTAAAAAGCCAATAAGCTGTACTCTGTTTCTTAGTTGATTCATGATTGTTAGATTTTATTTTATTTTGTCCGTATCAATTACGAACACCCGCAAATTAAGTCACCTTTGTCAGGCAATCCTCTTATTAATCGTTTACAATCGTTTGTAAGCGTTTGATCCCTTTATGATCTGCTTGATTGTCCTCATCTGTTCCAATAGGAAAGGTGTATCAAAGCAGTTGTCTACTGAATTATCCACGATTTAAAAATTTTACAATCGCCTTTTTTTAAAATTTAATATATTGATATTTAGCGACATAAGAATTTTAGTTAGTTGGCCGGGCATCAACGCAACCTGATTAGCTGAAACCAGCTATGTTGTCCACATATCAATGTGCCGCCGAGTCAAATACATTAAAGTTGTTTTGGTATTTTTATAACCTGTTGAATGAATACAAAGGATCAAATACAGATCAATAAAATTGTCAGGGTATTAAAAAATTACCTGTTTGAAATTCCAGGCCTGGAATTCACACATTCTATTAATTCGGTTACGGTACCTTCGAAAGACAAGGACGGTTTTACTGTAAAATTTGAAGTACGTGATAAAGAGAGATATGTTGTTTATTACGGCCGATGGCAAAGACAATTCAAGAATGAAGGCGAAGCTATTTTCTTTTTCTTAAAGGGCCTTACGCCAGCATGCAGGGTGAAAATAGAAATATCGAATTCAGAAGGTATCAGGCACACTGCTGAACATCACACTGACCGAACCTGGCACTCGGAAGGGGCAAAGACAATTCTTGAGAAAAGGAAAGCAATGTTGGAACTAGAAGAAACGCGCTTTCTGCAGAATAAGCATATCAGCAAAGTACTGATTTGATCTTCTTTAAATGAGAAGATCAATGCTGAGTGCTGTCACAGATTCAAATCCTTCGCCATATTCTTTGTAAATAACGCTTCCATATTCCCGTGCTCTTGCTTCCCAAAGTTTATGAAAACTTTCAGTACTAATAAGGGTCTTTGGCTCTTTTGATTCCGGATCGAAGAATTGACTTTTATAGGCCAGGATAGCTTCCTTTCTTCTTTCGAACTCATGTGTTATATCCACTACAAAAGTTGCTTTTCTATAATAATACTGGATGTAATGATAAACTTTTAACGGCCGCCAGGGTTGTTGTTCTTCACCATTATCCCTGGTCACGATTTTTTGTAATCCTGATAAAAAGATAGCACGAAGCACAAGTTTTGCTGCCTGCCCATGATCCGGATGTCTATCCTCAAGAGCGTTGGCAAGAACCACCTCCGGTCTGTATTTTCGTAGAACAGTTATCACTTTTAACAGATCATCCTCATTTTCCGGACTAAGGAATCCATCTCTCATT
>DJML01000015.1 GCA_002436505.1 Bacteroidetes bacterium UBA6491
CGTAGTTTATTTATAGATATCATTGATTTCTCCGAAAAAGTATCACCGGTATTTACTCCGGACGACCTTATGGACAACGAACCGTTAATGTATAAAGTGCAATGATCAGAATAGCTGAACTGTATAAAAAGTTTGGAAAGGTAGAGGTGTTAAAAGGTCTGAACCTTACAATTAAAGATGGCGGTATTTCAGCCATTCTCGGTCCAAATGGGTCAGGAAAGACCACCTTGATCAAATCCATTCTGGGCATGGTAATACCGGACGGAGGTGAAATTGAAGTAAATGAGAAGTCAGTTTTCAGGAATTTTTCCTACCGCAATGAGATAAATTATCTGCCTCAGATCGCAAATTTTCCGGGAAACCTTACTGTAAATGAGATCATACGTATGATAAGAGATCTCAGGCCTGGGGTTACCACCGAGAAAGACCTGATTGAAAAATTCGGTTTGGCACCTTTTCTGCAACAGAAACTAGCTAATTTGTCCGGAGGAACCAGGCAGAAAGTCAACTTAGTGCTCACTTTCATGTTTGATAGTGAACTGATCATATTAGATGAACCAACCTCAGGACTGGATCCTGTTGCCATGGTGCATCTCAGGGAATTGATTGCTGCTGAAAAAAGTAAAGGCAAGACGATCCTAATCTGTTCACATATCATGAGTTTTGTGCAGGAGGTGGCTGATGAGATCGTATTTTTACTGGATGGCAAGATATACTTCCAGGGAACAGTTGAACAAGTGCAAAATAAAACAGGCAAATTGGATCTTGAATCTGCTATTGCCGAAATTCTCTCAATAAAGCATGCTTAAAATACTTAAATACAGCTTTTATGACCTCATGCGCAGCAGGTGGAGCTATGTGTATTTCTTCTTTTACCTGGCGCTGGGTTTCGTGCTGCTCTTCTTAAATAACGATCTGTCCAAAGCGATCATTACCCTGATGAACATCATCGTTGTATTGACTCCGCTGATAGGTACGGTATTTGGTGTGATGTATTACTACAATTCAAAGGAATTCACTCAATTGCTTTTGGCACAACCGTTAAAAAGATCTACAATTTTCTTTGGTCAGTTTGTAGGTCTTGGGGCGTCACTAAGTTTAAGCCTGGTTGCAGGTCTTGGTATTCCTTTTGTCTTATATGGGGTGTTTCGGTCAGGTGTTATCTGGGATTTCCTGTCGTTACTGTCCATCGGCGCTTTTTTAACTTTTATATTCGTGGCTCTTGCCTATATCATCGCACTTACCAATGAAAACAAGATCAAAGGTTTTGGATACGCGATTCTGTTGTGGCTCTTTATGGCCATAATATATGACGGGTTGTTCCTTATTTTTCTGGTAGTGTTTGAAGATTATCCTCTGGATAAATTTGCATTGATCGCAACGCTGTTCAACCCGATCGATCTGTCTCGGATCTTTATCATCTTAAAACTGGATATATCCGCGCTACTGGGTTATACCGGAGCTGTTTTTAATAAATATTTTGGTACCGGCTTAGGGATGCTTATCTCAAATGGTGTGATGCTTGTTTGGATTATTCTGCCCGTTGCAACCATTCTGAGACTTGCAAAGAGAAAAGATTTTTAACTTTTGTGCTTCTTATATGTTCTATCTAAAGTAAAAGAGTATTATGAATCTGAAATACAGCATTTATCTGATCGTACTTTTGATTCTTTCAGGATGTTCTTCCAATGATAAGAACGGATCTGATGAGCATGCACACGAGCACACATCCGACACACAGCAAATAGTCAGATTGCACCTGGATCATGGCCATAAATGGAAAGTAAACGATGAAATGAAGCCATTTATAACGGCCTCGGAAGAATTGTTATCGATCTATTCTGACACCGCGAACAATGACTACACAAAACTGGCTATGGATCTTAAGAGCCAGAATACGATGCTTATATCTAGTTGCACGATGACAGGTGAATCACACGACCAGCTTCATATCTGGCTAAAGAAACATCTGGAACTGGTCTCAGAGCTATCAAAGGCAGAGAATGAGCACAGTGCATACGCACTTATCGATAAACTGGAAGAATCATTTATTACTTATCACATGTACTTTGAATAACCAATGAATGAAGTCATGTCAATTGGGAACAGCAGAGGTCTCCTTATTCACTGACATCACTTTATTGAATAATTCTGGCGGTACTCGAATCCCTTTCTTTCTTGTCTCCTGCACAAATTCCATGGCTTTGCCGACCTGGTCCGTGTCTAACAGCATCAATGTATAATTATAAATGGCCTGTGGATGGTCAGGGACAAATTGAAGAAATTTCTCTAAATGTATGATGCTGGAATTTAAGTCTTTGCGCATGAATTCAACCTGAGAAAACTGATAATAGGTCTCATAGTATGCTGAAAGTTCAAGTTCGCGTTTGAAATATTTTGCTGCAAGATCCAGTGAATCCTCCTTCATTGCAATACTTCCCATATAGAAGTTGATGTATTTCCCGTCAGGATTGAGCTCATAGGATCTTTTAAGCAGTTCGATGGATCGGTTGTAGTCAACCTCGTCGATACGTGATCCCATGTTCATCGCAGCATAATACGAATTAGGTGTTGTCTCATAAGCTGCCGTCCAGAATGTAAGCGGATCGGTAAATTTCTTCTGATGCTTATTGTTCATTACAGATAATACAAGAGCGATCGCAACGACTGCCACTACCGTTTGTTTTGGTTTGCGCATGTCAAATACGATAGTCTCGCCCAACACCATCAATATACCTAGTAGAGGCAAATAGAGCCGATGTTCAAAGTCCTGGTTGTTAATGGAAGATGGAAGTAACAATACAGGCACCAGTATCATGAAATACCAGCTGAAACCGCCGATGATCCTTTTATTGTTCTTGTTCTTTGTTAAAACGATCAGCGCTACGGTAATGATCAGGGCAGCTATCCCATAAATGTAGGTGGTGTCGTTCATCATTGGGAAGACACTCAGGTTAAAAGGCAGTAATATCTTTCCAAGATATTGCACGAGCAATGGCGATCTTTCAATAAAATTTGAAGGTATTTCTGAGAGAGTGGTCGGTTCACTTTGCAGTGATGCGTTGGATCTAACAACAAACCACACGATACCTGAAAACAGCCAGGTTGTATATTGAAGAAAAGCGGCCCTGGAATTCCATCTAAAATTTGTATGTGTTATCAATATAATAAACGCAGCAGGAGCGATCAACAGGGCGGTCTCCTTGGTGAACAATGCCATTAAAAGAGCCAGGAACTGGATGAGAATATAAAGCGGTTTGCCGTTTGAGACGTACTTGATGGCGGCGATCAGAAATATGGCGGCAAATACAAATAAGAGGCTGTCGTTCCGCCCGGGTATCCATGCTACCGCCTGCGTAAGAACTGGATGTATGGCAAACAAAAGCGTCAGCAGGAAAACCTTTGTTCTGTCAGCGAAAATAAGGGTGAACAACCAGTACAGCAACATTACCGATATAGCATGGATCAGAATGTTGAATACATGGTATCCTTTTATTTCAGTTCCGCTGAACTGATAATTAATAATAAAGGAATTAAGCAATACCGGCCTGAAATAATTATCATTCTTTTCACTGAAAGTTCCCCTTTTGTACGACGGTCCGATATTTGAGATGTCCTTAATGAATGATTCCTGTTCCACAATGAAGATCTTGTCATCCAGGTCAGTAAATCCGCTGTTGATCGAAGGCGAATACAAAATCAAAACGACCAAAGACAAAAGTATATAGGGGTAAGGTATCTTAATACCTTCCTTAGCAATTGGCTTTCTTTTTTTCTTAGAATTGTCCTTACTCATATAAAGTGTTATCAGGAATAATAAGTCGAATATAATCAAAGATCGGATTTACCATGTTACGCTAAAGCAAATGGTATTTAACGATTTTAATTGTGAATATGGACGTTTCAAATGAAGATATATTGAATGCCAGCGCATCCTGAAAGAACTTTACAACTGGTTCCGGGTGATATTATTCTGAACTGGTAAAAAAATTTATATTATTATCTTTAGTACAGCTACTGATGAAATATCTTGAATAAAGATTCATATTAATAAGCTAATTTTGGCTGATGATATCAATGAAATATACTTATAAGAAGTGGAGGGCAATTTTATTCCTTTCTGTTTCAGTTTCATTATTTACTGCAGATTCTACGGCCCAGATCGCAGAATTACACATTATTGCTGAGCCGGGTGTTCGTTTGTTTACTGATAATGAGTTTTTTACTCAAACGGATTCAGCGCATACGGAAGCCGTCATTGGAGAAATATCTGCAGAAAGCCACCAGCTTACCTGTAGTAAAGAAGGCTGTTTTTCCATTGCCGCGAACATTGATGTAAGGAGAAGTCACACGACATACTATATAGCGCATAAACTGATCTGCAGTGACTCCATTACAGGCGAATTTATGCGTTATGAAGGCACAGAGCCGAGCTGTCTGACCGTCAGATCGTATCCTTCAGAGGTCCACTTTAGTATCCCACAATATTCGATCATCAGCGATAAGGTTGGAGAAACATGGGTTGCGAATAATATCCCAAGCGGCCCCTGTGACATCTATTTTCAGTACCATGATACAGATATCATTACAACCGTTGACATAATTCCAGGCACACAATCCTACTTGTTCATAGATCTGAACGCACATACTGTACTTGATTCCATCATTGACCCATGCACCTGCTGTACTCCGGACAGTATCGGGTATATGTCTATCATAGGGGAGTTGGAGCCTCATATTGTTGAGGAGGTGTTCGAACCATGGGAAGTAACAGCTCAGGCAAATTTTAACGGAGGTTTATCAGCGATGGAGAAGTTTGTTGAAGAGAATATCCAGTTTCCTCAGGAGGCTTTGCAGGCAGCTAAAAAAGGAAATGCTGAAGTAAGCGGTCAAACGATGGTTGAGTTCATTGTAGAGCATGATGGCATGGTCGTTGATGAAACAGTACGGGTCATTGGCAAACATTCAGGCTTTGGGATCGAGGAGGCAATTATAAAGTCCATTGTGAAATCAAGTGGAATGTGGACTCCTGGGAAAATAGAAGACCGGGAAGTAAGGCAAAAGATCAGGATTCCAGTCGGGTTGGTCAACTGATCGTATGATATAACACCGTATCCATCTGTTAAGAGAATTATTTGCTTAAATTGTACCATGTGTTTTTCAGCAGGTGCAAGCTTTGGCACTGGAGCAGTTCTGGCTGTTGTAGGGGTGATCGCTATAAAGGAATCATTAAAAGGAGCTGTTCGGCCATCAGATTCAAAGAATTCTAAGAGATCACTTGCATTTGCGGCAATTCCACTCGTATTCTCTGTTCAACAGATTTCAGAAGGTTTCCTATGGTTAGCCTTGACCGATCCATCGTATGCCTGGTTACAGGGAGCCTCTGCTTATTCTTTCCTGTTCTTCGCTCAATTTCTCTGGCCATTATGGATTCCTTTATCTGTGCTGCTCATGCAGCCAAAAGATAAGAGAAGGAAGATCCACTATGCATTATTAGGAACTGGGGTCCTGGTATCTGCTTATCTTGGATACTGCCTGTTGACATACGAGGTTAACGCCAGCATTGAATGGCATCATATCCATTATCAACTTGATTTTCCTGCTTCAATTGCAAACTATGGAGCGGTGCTCTATTTAATTGCAACCATTGTTCCACCTTTCTTTTCAAGTGCCAAACGCATGTGGTGGTTGAGTACTGCTATTTTTATATCCTATATTATCACAATTATCTTCTATCAGGATTTTGTGATATCTGTATGGTGCTTTTTTGCAGCTGTCATCAGTATTTTAGTGTGGTATATTGTCAGGTTAAACACTGGCAGGACGAATTAGCAGGCGCCATATTCCAAGGGTCAATTCTGAAAAAATGACCTTAATTGTATTTACAGATGTAAATAATTTAACATTATTGCAAACCAATATTTTCTAACATGAGTGTACTTAAATTTCTCTTTGGAAATTTTAAATCTTTGCTTTCCTGCATTCTGATCTTTCTTGGACACACCAGTGTAGCTATACCATTGTCAGGATCGTTTACAATAGGGGGAAATTCTCCCGATTATACGGACATTGGTTCTGCCGTAAATGACCTGAATACGAACGGAGTCTCAGGTAATGTGGTGTTCAATATAAGAGCAGGCACGTATAATGAGAACATTAGAATTAATGAGCTGTCAGGCTCAGGCCCGAATGCAATAGTTACTTTTCAGTCGGAATCAGGAACAGCTAAAGATGTAGTTATCACTCACACCCATTTGTCCAGCAGTACCAATTACAATTACACCATTTACCTGGACGGAACGGATTTTATCATTTTTAAAGAACTCACAATCCAGGCTGATCCGCTGACTTCCAGTTCCTTTAATTATAACAGGGTGATCTATATAACCGGGAACAGCAATAATGTTACTTTTAAAAAGAACATCATCAGATCATGGCGGGTTTCATCCGGAAGTGCAAAACCAAATTCGTGTATTTTCATCGGCTCTGATTATAACACCTCCTATGATAATGATTCCATTGTCTTTTTCGGAAATCAAATATATGGGGGATATAACGGGATATATTTTCAAGGCAGCTCCAGTGCAGGCGACTATCAGGCCCAGGGGGGTAAATATGTTTCCAATTCCTTTTTTAATCAGACCTATAATGGATTGGAGATAGTAATTGCTAAAAATACCCTGGTAAAGGGAAACCACATTAGATCTGACCCAAAGTATGGGTCTTATGGAGGCATAAAGATCAACCAGCATTCTGACAGTTTGCTTTTAACCGGCAATACACTTGAAATGAACAGGTCTCTATACGGATTGGATGTCTCAGGGGTTGTTCCTGGAACTACAGATTATATGATAGTCTCAAACAATTGCATTTCCATTGGGCCAGAAACAGGCCCTTCAACGGTATATGGAATCCAAAGCAATTACAACAGGGGCGTATTGTATGCCTTTAATTCGGTGATCATTTTTTCAAAACCTACATCCAGCTCTTCCTTCTATTCAAACAATAACGATACAATACAATTATTTAATAATCAATTGGTTAATAAAGGTGCCGGGTACTGCTATTATGTAAGGGCAAACCTAAACAACGACCTGAGATCAGATCATAATAACCTGTTCACTACAGGTGCAAATCTTGCGTATGATAATGGGACAGATTGGAACACCATTGATGCCATAAGAGGTTCCACTTATAATGACAGTCATTCCCTTGCTGTTGATCCGAGATTCATCAGTAATACTTTCCTTATTCCATACAATGATTCCGTTTTTGGCGCTGGAATTTTGATGAACAAGGTGCAGGAAGACTTTTTCGGTACTTCCAGACCTGCAAAGCCAACCATTGGTTATTATGAAGGATATCCTACGGATAATGACGCAGCGATCGTTTCAAGTTCCTCAAACGATGTGCTCATATGCCCCAATGATAGTTTTAATATATATGTTGATGTTACGAACCTGGGAAATCAAGTGCTTACCAAAGCAAGTATTTATTATTCTGTAAACAATTCCATTTCCTCTGCTATTTCATGGACAGGGAACCTGGATAAGTTTGAAGTTGACAGCAACGTCTTTCTTGGGAGTTTAACTACGGATACGTTAGCAACGATCAGGATTTGGATAATTGACCCGAACGGAAAACAAGATGAATTTGTACTCAACGACACATTTACGCTGAACAGCAGGCTTGCGTTCAAAGGAAACTATAGGATAGGTGGAACGTCGTCAGACTTTAATACCTTAGGCGAGGCCATACAGGCTATCGCGATCTATGGGGCATGCGGACCGGTAGTTTTTAACATTGCACCAGGAATATATGATGAACAGGTTACCATTCCAGAAATAGAAGGATTATCCGACACAAATGTTCTATCCATTCAGTCTGCGACCCGTAATCATTCAGATGTTAAGTTTCAATACACATCAACTTCTTCGATCAATAACTTTATCTTCAAGATCGAGCACACAGATCATGTAAAAATAAATCATCTTTCATTTGAACCGAAGGGAAACAATTACAGCACCGCGATCTTTATTGAGTATGGTTCAAACAATACAATCGACAGCAACTATTTTATTGGCGTGCCCAGGTCATCCTCAAACAACCATTACTATTCGCTGGTCAGGATCGTTGGAAATCGGGTCTACAGTGCAGGCAACAATCTGATATCTGGAAATACATTTGTCAATGGGGGGAACCAGGTAAGTGTAATTGGAGACCGTTATTATCCTGAATTGGATAACAGGATAATTGGAAACAGGTTTACAGGAACCGGAGGCCGATGCATCTATGCAGAAGGACAGAAGAACCTTACTGCCTATAATAACACTTTGAAAGGAAAGCGATATAGCTATAACGGTGGGATCTATCTCAGGTATTGTGAAGGCGGTGGTCTCATCAATGCGAACAGGGCAGCACTTGAAAATAATACTCCGAACCTGATAATGTTTGATCAGTGCAACGTGTTTGACTCCGTTCCTTTCATCGTTATGAATAACTTTCTTTCGGCTTTTGGTACCAGTTATGCATGCTGTATACGGTTTGACAATACAAAGCATTTATCTGTTTATAACAATAGCTGCTTTACAAAAGGTGACAAAGCGAATGTAATTCAATGGGGGCTTAAAAATGAGGACATTAGAATTATTAATAATATTCTTTACGACGACAATGAGGGAAAAATGTTGTTTTCTCTTGCTCCATTTGACACCTCACAGATCTTCCTGGATCATAACGTATATTTTACAAAGGATACAAGTCCTTTTGAATTTGAAAGAATACCATATTCCCTCATGCAGTATCAAAATATGTATAAAGTTGACAGCAACAGCATATTTACAGAGCCAAACTTTACAAGTGACACAAACCTGTATGTCGATAATGCCATAGAATTCAATGGGGCAGGCGTTGCACTTGATGAGGTCAAATATGATATCGATGGCACATTACGTGCTGATCCACCGGATATTGGTGCGGTGGAGTTTGAAATAGACACCAATACATTAAGGGATATTGAACTAAAAGGGGTGTTGTATTACAATGCAGATACCTGTATGAAGCAAGATTCAGTAATTATTGAAGTAACCAACCATTCAATATTTCAGATCGATTCTTTCGAGTTGGTCTGGACCATATATAAAACAACGATCCGATCCGGTTTCATACACCAGGCTATTCCGGCGGGGGCCACCATACGTGTAAATCTTGGGCCATATGATTTCGCCCCTCTAACAATATACGACATGGAAATGGTCCTGCTTAACCCAAATGGCGCCTATGATCATTATAAGGTCAATAATACGATGCAGTATGATTACTACCATTTCGAAGATTTTGAAATATTTCAATATAAAGACCCTTGCATAGAGGAGATCGAACTCTATATTAAAGGATTTCCATTCAGAAACACCAGTTGGTCCACAGGTTCAAAAGAGATCCGGACTTATATCAAAAGCCCGGGAACTTACTCGATTACGGTCGAAGGATTGAACGGATGTAAAGCAACCAGATCAATTATTATTAATTAGAACATGAACAAGAGATCTTATTTATATGTTTTGCTGATCATCCTGATGTTTGCCCTGGGGATTGCCTCAGGCTATGGACAAACAATTGACAGTACCTTTTTCTGGGATGGCACGTATGATGAAATACACCAGGTGCATTATCACAAGAAAGTGGATGATGGTGTTCTGTTGTCTGTCAGCGTAAACAATACCGGGCCCGGTATCATGAAACTCGATAAGGACGGGAGTGTGGTCTGGTCAACGCTGAATACCTTTCCTTACGACTATATCGGCACTTTTATACCTCGTTTCGATGTGTTTTCTGACGGGTATCTATATGCAGTAGCATATAAAAGCAACGACCAGAACAGTGCAAAATATTTTATTAAAGTTGACACAAGCAATGGATTGGTGGTATGGGTCAACAGATTCTATCCAAGAAATAACGACATTGTTGAATTTGCCGAATATGACTCCACATCCTTTGTCGCAGCATACCTGGTTGACGATCATATCAACCTTGCATTATTGAGTAAATCAGAAGGCGATACGTTAAAAACAAGCCGGTTTGGTTCTCCAACTCAAAAATTGTTAGGATCTATTGGTGTTGTGGTGGACAAAAGCAAGAACATCTATTTTTATTATGATGATACATTGGCAAAACTGAATCTAGATCATTTTGATCAGGTCCTATGGTCAAGATCGTACCTGGACGGCAGTACCAAAATGGAACTTTTTCACAGGATCTTTATTGACAGGTACGATAACATATTCCTGCTGGGCAAGAACAACCGATCTTCTGGCGGTGATGGGATTATGATCCGGGTCGACCCCCAAAGCGGCTTTTCCATGTGGAGGTCAGAGGTGATAAGTGGAGAAATAAGTGTTGCTGATGTGAAGGAATACAAGGACAGCCTCTACGCCATTTACAGGCATTCTTATGTAGGTGGGATCGTCTCAAGGTACTTTACGGTGAAGGTCAATAAAGAAACAGGAGAGCGAATCTGGCTTAGCAACTTTAATGTTGATCCAGTTGGCTCCGAACAATCACATAGCGGAAATTCAAATGCTGGTCTTTCAATAGATCTGGACTGTTTTGGGGATGCGTATGTGACGGGTTATTATGGTGATGCCAATTACGGACCTGAGCAATGGGGTACAATAAAGCTTGACGCCGAGACCGGTGATAAACTATTTGATCTGACGATCACAAATTTCCCAGGCACCTTCGATAACCTCAGTACCGGGCTGATCGCACTTGTGTTCGATGATACAGCTCGCTTGATTGGTAAACTTGAAGTTGCGAATAACAACACTGAAACAGTATTTGCAAAGATCAATCCCGACGACGGGGCCCTGATCAATAAATCCGGCATTGAAAGTGGTATTCAGTCGCCATCTACCACTTTAAACATAACCTCATTAAATGATACGGTTTACGTCCTGAAGCAGAGGGGTGAGGAGGTCATCTTAGAAGCGCATGACCAGGATTCTCTTGTCTGGGAACTGATGTTTGATGAAGAATTCTATGTGCAGGGTGGCCGGTTTACCATCAATGGTGGATTTATCTATTTTAGTACGGTTACATTGAACCCGGATGCCAGTCCACCTCAACCTGACAAACTGTTCATTCATAAGATTGACAAAAGCAATGGAAAGATTGAGAACAGCGGGTTTCTTTCTTTAGGTAAATGGGGAATAAAACCACTGGAGGTCGTGGCAAGCAACGATTCGGTGTTCGTGTTTTATAAAGACAACACAAAAGTGAAATTCTTCAATTGGAACGGCTGGGTCGTCAATGGTCCATATGAGCTTCAAAATGCCGGGAATAACACGCTCTATGAAGGAGACATTAACCTTACCGTCGATATAGGCAGGTCAATTTGCTATATAGGAGATGATGAAATATTTGAGATCAATAAATCTGATCTTTCAGTGACTACCCGCTACTCTTTTCCTTCAAGAATTGAGCCATACCAGGTGATCAATGTGAACGATACATTCTACCTCTGCGGCAGGTCTTCCTTTAAATCGTCATTGATGGCTTTTGACAAAAAGCTAAGTACCCTGTTGTGGGAAGAATCTTACGCGGCAGGCTGTATTTACAGGATTACTGCCAGTGATTCAGGGCTATATGCCATTGGCGTGGATACAAACGTTGCAACAATCAGAGAGGTGTCAATTCTTGACGGTGGCGTGAACTGGGAGTATATATTGCCGGTTCAGGGTTTCCAGTCAAAGCATGAGGTTTATTCAGTGACCACATTTGCCAACAATTCAATTCTTGGGATTGGCGGATCAGTCGTGAATATGGATGCTTCTTCAGATGCGATCTTATTGGTCCTTTCTAAGAATGGTGATTCATTGGCTTTACTGATCGAACAAGACGGCATTGGCAAAAGGAGTTTAACACGAACGGTAGCTGCTGTTTCAGACAGTTCTTTCTGGATAGGCGGGTCGCTTAATAGATTGCCAGGTTATTATCAGGGCTTTATATATAAAATCAAATTTGATAGCATACCCTTCAAACTGAGCATCGATGAGGTTATTTACAATTCAGGGATATTCGTGTATCCAAATCCGGCCAATGACGTCCTTCGAATAGGAAATATTAAAGGAAAGTATACCTATACTGTTTTTGACCTGAAAGGCAGAACAATTATGTCAGCAAAGGGCAATTCAAAAGATGAAATTAACATAGAGACATTGCGCTCGGGCATATATTACATTCTTGTGAATGATGGCCGGATAAACAGGGTAGACAAGTTTATCAAGTTGTAGCTATTGCTGTTATTCAGCTCATCAGATCTGCGATTTGCATTGTTCAGGTATTTCAGGACCAGCTGAGAATATGGCCAGGAAGACCTCAATGAACTGATCTTAAAATGAAATAGATTTCTGGGTAACGGCCGAAGGGATGTACAGGCATTATTATCAGAAATAAACATGAGGGCACCTTATTCGGACATCAGCCTATTCATAGCATCTGAATGAAGAACCTTTTAATGAAAATTGCAGCACGAGATATGTAGATCTCGTGCCACAATTTCTCTTTCAGTTACCGTAGCAACAAAACTTCACCATTTTTAAAGTACCAGCGCGTCACTTTATAGTCTGAGAATCGCATCTCAAACAGGTAGCTTCCTGCCGGTACAGGTTTCCCTTCATAAGTACCATCCCACGGAACCGAAGCGTCTTCAGAATGATAGATCTTTTGTCCCCAACGGTTGTAAATGTTCACCTGGTAATTCTTGATACCGTTGGTTACACCGGTAACTCCAAAATTGTCATTGATCAGATCGCCGTTTGGCGTAAATGAGGTTGGAATGTATATGAACAACTCAGGGTTAAGGAAGAAACTCTGGGATGTACTGTTTGAACATCCATTGTCGTTCGTTACGGTAAGTATGATTACGAATTGACCGGTATCTTCATATAAATGTTCAGGGTGTTGATCATTGCTGGTAAAACCATCGCCAAATTGCCACAACCAACTGGTCACGTCAGAGGATGAAAGATCCTTGAATGTTAACGTGGATTCCAAAATGCTAGGTTTCTCGGGCAGGAACTCGAACTGTGCGAACGGCAAATCATAGACCGTGATGTCCATAGGCAGTGAACCTGAATCTACGCAACCTTTATCAGTGGTTGCAGTAACTTTTACTTTATAAACGCCTGGGTTCAGATAAGTATGTGTTGGGTCATCAATACTGATCTTTGACCCATCTCCCACATTCCAGTCATACCGAACAATACTACCGGTAAATATGTCAGAATTGTTCTTGAAGTCCGGTGTAAATGGTTTACAACCGTAGTATTCGTCCGCAGAGATGTCAACGACTGGCAATGGATGAATGGTGACCGCTTTTTGAATTGAATCAACGCAACCTCGGTTTGTTGTCACCAGATGCTTCAACAGAAATGCCATTGAACCACCGTAAACTTTTGAGACTTGCAGTCCATTTGCATTTGTACCGTCATGAAATTTCCAGTCAGAGGATGAAATACTGCCACCTGGAACCACAGATTTGTCCTTTAGTGTTGTTGTTTGTCCTAAACAGGAATCTATATAATAAAAGTCAACCTGAGGCAAAGGGTAAACAGAAGTGTTTCTGACCAATGTGTCATAGCACCCTTTATCACTTTTAACAACCAGCCCTATACCTGTAAGAACGTTTATATCTGATTTTATTACCGGCAACTGAGAAGTAGAAGCAAGAGCGTTATTGTACAGCCAATAATAATTGGTGATCGTATAAGGAGGTGAAATGAATGAAGTGTTGTCAATGGTAAAATCTGATCGGTCGCAGACAGGCCCGACCGTAAACTGAGCCACCGGATTTTCAAAGATCACAATACTGTCAATTAAAGCTGCGGTACAGCCTCCTGTGGTATTTACGGTCAATTTTATCTCATACTTACCGGCCGGACTGAACCCGGTAGTAAGGTTGTCAGTGGTTGACACAAGTGTGCTGTTCACGTCCCATTCCCAGGTGTCAATGGTGTCATAATTTAAAGTATAAACAGGCAGAATGGTCTGTACGGATCCTGCGCATACATCACTGAATTTCAAACTGGTTATCTCGATCTCTTTAAGTGTTAGTTGCGTGTCAAGCTTGCTTAAACATCCTTTGTCAGAAACAGTTTTTAATGATATGTTCTTAACGCCGGGTGAACTGTAAGTGATGGCATTGGTGTCATTGTAATATGTCTTCCCGTCACCCAGTAGCCATGATTGGATATTGATGCCTCCTGATGAAATGGTCGATGTGTTTATGAATTCAACCGTTTTGTTGACACATAGGTCAGAATGTTTGAATCCTGTTTTTACCAGCGGATAGATCTCAACGGATTTTTCAAGATGGTCCTTGCAGAAACTATCGATCTCGACCCAAAGTCTGACAAGATAATTGCCGTCAGTGTCAAATGTGTAATTGTAATTGTAGTTGTCACTGGTGTCCCCTGCAGAGTTTATCCATCCCATTGCGGTGATGTTGGCACCGGAAGGATTCGTTTTGTTGACAAAATCAATACGAATATCCTGGCAGGTATCATTGAAGTCAAATGCCAGGTCAACTACAGGGTATTTATATACGGTATCATTATAGGACCATGAGCAGGCAGAATCCGTTGTCGCTGAAAGAGTAACGATATATTGTCCCGAATCCTGGTAGAAATGTGAAGGGTCCTTTTTAATGGATGAATCACCGTCGCCAAAGGCCCAGCTATAACTTGCTATTTTACCTTCACGGACGGTAGATGTATTGACAAAATCAATGGAATCAAACTGGCAGGCACGGTCGGCGGTAAATCCAACATCCGGCAGCGGACTAATGTAGATCGAATCCATAATGGTATCGTAGCAGAAATATTCCGTTCTCACGATGTACCGGACGGGATACATGCCTGAAGTGTCGTAGTATTTTTTCGGATTTTTAAGATAGACTGTTGATCCGGTATGGAATTTCCACATTCTCAGGTTGATCAGTTCATCAGGCGGAGCAATGCTTGAGTCAACGTACTGTACTTCGCCTAATTCACATCGGTTTTGGGATACAAAGCGGGCAACAGGCCTTCCGGTAACCCGTACTTTTAAAAATGCAGAATCAAAGTTTGAGCACCCGTCATAGGTATACTTGTACGTATATAATTTTACCAGGTAGTGCCCGGTGTCTTTATAGATGTGCTTCGGATTTTGAACAGTGTCCGTAAGCCCATCTCCAAAATGCCATTCCCAACGCGCAACCTGGTATTCTGCTGTGCCCTCCAGTTCAGCAGCCTGACCCAGGCAAATGTTCATTTCCTCGTTAAGACTGGAGTTGGTCAGTTTAATCTTTGCAGTGAGGTCTTTCACATTTGCCCCCGCAGCATATCCATAGGATTCGTATTGCCCGAATCCATATGCAAGGGCGACAAATCCTTCTGCAGCCGACAATTGATGGTTCCCCTGATTGACCGTTATCTGAGCGTAAGAATAGCGCGAATTAGAGGACAGCGTTGTAAAACTGGTGGTTTTACCATCAACACGAAAAGAAGATACAGCGCTGGTTGGAATAACCACATTGATGAAATGTGAGTTAATGGCCTCGTATCTTGATGAATAAAGCGTAATGTTTGTTAATGTCTGCTCAATCGGATTAATAATGGTCATTGAAGGATCCGACTGCGAGCCTGCACACGCCTGCGTTTTGGCAAACTGCGCAACCATGATCGGTCCGCTAGCTATAACATATTTCGGTTCATCCACATTTACAAGGTCTTCATATTCACCCGCATTCAGATACATGATCTTTGTAGAGCCATTTAAGTTCTTGATGATAATGGTGGTTTTGTCCTTTGCCGCAAGAAACCGCAGGTTGTCACTATTGACCGTTTTAAGAGGGACGGTCACAAACTGGCTTCCCCACGAATTGACAGGATACATCTGTTCATACAGGTTATCCCCAGAGTTAAATCCGCCGGTACATCCCAGACTTGTCCATGAGTTGCCAGAAAATACAGAAACTGTGCGGCAGTTGGATGTAGCACCGGTGTCAATTACTTCAATGTATGTACCCGTCACATCGTCCGCGGAATTACCCGAATAGGCGCGTCCCTGATATACCTGACCTTCATTTAATGTTATGTAATAACTTTTATCAGCATTTAATGTCCCGTTGCTTGCAGATCTCAGGTTTACGGTCGGGGTTATACGAATTCTTGTACTGTCTTTTTGCCCTATGATCATGAATTGAGACCGGTCGGAGCTAATCCCTTGCTTATAAGACATGCAATAGTATTCTTTTCCTGTAGTGGTGGTTGGTAATACAAGCGTGGCATCCGACCTGTACTGGTAATAAATATGGGAATATACGATAACCTTTTTCTCAGAAGTGACTTTGATCCCCTGATCTCTGACACAGTCAGAACAATCAACATAGGCCAGATTGGTGGGTACGGTTACCAGCGTCATGTTGTTTGCTGTAACACTAAAGGTGGTAGACCAGTTCTTGCCGGGGATAGATACTGTTCCGGTCGTAGAAGAATCGGAAGTAATATAAAGATACATACCGGCACTCGATGAAGAATGAGCCATGAATCCAACCCAGAATTCCGTGCCTTTATTCGAAGATGTCTGAGCAGCAGACTGCCCCGTGATGCCTGCGATCAGCACCATCAGAGCCACTATTTTTACCTTCATGCTTAAACTTTTACTACAGCAAGATATAGAAAGATCGACAATATCAATAACGTTTATAATTAATTGTTACGAGATAGGTTTAAAGTATCAAATATTTGAGATGTTTTTATGTGAGTAAAAGAGATCAGAAAGTAAAGTCTTTGATTAAACGGCAAGAAAAGGATCAGTTCAATGATGGGTCTATCATTGATCTATGTTCAATGTTCAGCACGGATCTTCAGGGCCTGGTTCAGGGCAATAAAATTATTTCTGGTAGTATCTCTTATTTTTTTCAGAATAAAAGAAGCCAGGATACCGTTGAAATTTTCACCTTGAACAAATTTGACCTGGTGGTCAGTGATTTTTTCAATATGAAAGTAATGGTGTCCGTCGAATAGTCCTTTTATAAAAAGTGAACCCAACCATTCAAAAGATCTGTTTTCCTGTACATCAACTAACCTCGGTTTAAAAACGAATAATTTATCTCCGTTCTTCATCGTATTCTTGATCCTGTTGCCCTTTTTAACGGTACCCTGGGACTTAATGATAAAAGGGTTCCATTCCTCAAATTTATCCAGGTCGGTGATAATATTAAAAACCCGCTCGCTAGAAGCGTTGATGATAATTTCCGTTCTGATCTGATGTTTCATTTATTATTTATTACAGATACAAATCTAGGGCAGCCTTTTCCTTAGAGCCGTTAACATATGTAAAGAAAAATCATTGTTTCTCCTTATTTAATAGGCGCTTTCGTATTCGGCTAAGTGAAACCGGAGTTATACCAAGGTAAGAAGCAATCATATGATGAGGAACACGAAGAAAGAGATCATTGTTCTGTTCAGCAAACTTGATGTACCGTTCTTCCGGGCTATCGAGAAGAAAAGAGGACATGATCCTTTGCGCATTTATAAATCTTTGTTCTGCGATCTTTCGGGTAAGGATATTGAATTTAGGAAGTACCTTATACAAGTGCTCCATGTTTTCTTTTGTCAGAACAAGGAGTTCCGATTCTTCAATTGTCTCAAGACACTGATAGCTTGGCGTGCCTTCCAGAAAGCTGTCATAGCTGGCTGCAAACAGGTTCTCCCGGTAAATGTAAGCAGTAATATGTTCCCCATCGTTGTTATAGAATAATCTCAGAAGGCCCTTGTTGATGAAATAAATTTCTTTGGTAATATCGCCTTCCTTGATGAGCGTGAAATTTCTGGGCACCTCTCTAAAGCTGAAAGCAGATTCAAAGATCTGTTTTTCCTGATTGTCAAGGGTAATAAACATTTCGGTTAAGCGGTGAATTTGCTGGAACATGCCTGATCACATATTGATAAAAGGCTAAAATAGTACTATTTAGTCATTCGAATCAGATAAATTAGCCATGTAAAGAGAATGCAAAACTGGGGCATAAAAGTTTAAATTCCCGTTGACAAAGGGTAGAAGCAGCCGATTATTATAAATTCTGCAAAGGCGAAGGGATCTCAAAATTTTCGTAAAAATTGAATGGTGAAATTCAGAGAAGTATTAAATTTGCACCCGCTAAGGAAGAAGTCCTTAACGGCATAAGCGAGAGTAGCTCAGCTGGTAGAGCACAACCTTGCCAAGGTTGGGGTNNCGCAGGACTTAAAATCCTGTTCCCATTGAGGGAGTGCGGGTTCAAGTCCCGCCCGGGGTACTGATGAATGTAAAGCTCCGCATAGCGGGGCTTTTTTATTTAGGAGGAGTTTCAAGCTGGCTTGAGAAAGTCCGGATAAATGAAAAAGCAAAGCTGTCGAAGACAGTGAGATTTGCATTTTGACTCCGACCAAACCGGGACTCGCCAAAGGCAATTCCCGCCCGGGGCGCAAATCAGAGCGAGGTCGATAAATAGTTTGATAATAACATTCCAGCTCTTCGATTCTTCCTTCTGTTTTAATTTCCGTTCTTCTTTTTTTCTCCTATTCCGTTTCTGCATACTTCTATCCATCGATTTCTACCTGATCACGGAGTTTATTCTTTGTAAAATCAAGGCCAATAGTACACGTTTTGTTCCAAGGATCTTCTTTTGGAAACGGCAAAATAACATCTGTAACTACCTAATAATAAGCTAAAAAGAAATGACTTCCGGCGATAATCAACTGATGTTTTTTTAATTATCTTCGAAAATGGCAAAGACCTTATATGAAACGCACTATCTCAACCCTGCTTTTTGCAGCACTAATGCTAATCACCACGGCATCAAGTGCGCATGAAAAATTTAAAGATAAAGTGGATGCATGCCACTTAACGTTATTTAATAATCAAACCTACATACCTTTTCTCGGTATGGGCAATATCGTTAATTCCAAATGGCATCCAGGGATCGCTACAGGCCTTGTATTTGATGGAAAAGAAAGAAAGCGGTACATGTCTTTTACGACAGTGAATGTTGGCTTTTTCCACCATCGTTTCATTCAGGCCGGCCTTCAGATCTACGGGAGCAGGGGCATCGACTACAGGATTAATGAGAAGTTCTCAATTGTCGGGACGGCAGGTGCAGGTTATTTGCATTCGGTTACCTTGCACAAGACCTTTGTCGCGGATGAAAACGGCAATTATACAGTTTCCGGAAGACTGGGCAGGCCACAGGCCATGATAGCCCTTTCCGGTGGTCTTGGATATAATTTTCGTTTTGGTAGCCGTTCAGCCCAATGCCAACTGACCTATCAGCCATGGATGCAATTCCCCTTTATTAAGAGCTACGTACCACTGCTTCCGAATAATGCTTTACAATTCGCTGTTCGTTATAACCTGAAATCTTCCATCCTTAAATGAAAACAAAAATGTTTATTGTACCGGTACTTCTGGTACTGCTTGGTTTATATGCCTGTAATGATGCTGATATTGAGCGAACGTCAAATTGTATATCGCCATCAAATTCAACACCCGATCATCCGAAAGCAGGTGCAATGCGGGCACTTATCGACGAATTCCTTACCAAGGGATTGCCGGGTATCTCCCTTAGTATTGAAAATGCGGATGGGAATTGGGTCGGTTCCGGTGGTTTCGCCTCGCTGGAGGATAACATTCCATTTGAACCCTGCCATGTTTCAAAAGCCGCATCGATCACGAAATTCATGGTCGGTACACTGGTATTTAAACTAATGGAAACTCCGGGGTCAGGCCTTACTTACGATGACTTGAACAAACCACTTAGCACCTGGATCGATAAGGACATACTCGGTAAAATTGAAAACGCCAGTGAAAGTACATTAAAGAACTGTATGCAGCATACGACAGGTATCTTTGACATCATAACAAGCAACGAATTCTATCTCGCTGTGCTAAATGACCCGAACAAACACTGGAAACAAACTGAATTGTTGAAATTCGCTTACGGTCAGAAGAGTGAATTTGCCAGCCCGGGAGATACGGCTATCTATTCCAACACCAATACCATCTTCGTCAGTATGGTCATTGATAAAGCCACAGGTATTCCTCATGAAAAACTACTCAGGGAAAGGTTACTGGACCCCCTTGGGATGACCAACACTTACTACCAGGGACGCGAACCTCTGCCGGACTTTACCGCACAGGGATATTACGATCTGTATAATAAAAAGATGCTGAGCAATGTCAGCAACTTAATCACCGGTAGCGGAAATGGATACGGGGGAATGTTCTCCAGTGTTTATGATCTGAAAAAATTTTGTGATGCCGTACTGGTAAATGAAACTTTCCTTTCTCAGCGCTCGCTCGATAGCATGATGCAATGGTCGGTGCCAGACGGGATCAACAACTATGGTGTTGGTGTAATGAAGAAATTCAATACCCGGGGAGCTGATTATGGCGTCGGACACTCAGGCCGTGACGTTGGATACAGTGCTGATCTGTTTTACTTCCCCAACAAACAATTTTCAATGATATTCTTCGTGAATTACGGCACGGATGGTGACAGTTATCTCAGGCCGGTTTTCAGGGAATTTGAAGCAAGAGTGATCGACGAGATGTTGAAGTAAGAGCCAGGAGCTTCAGCAGAGATATCCTACGTACCCACTAACAACTATTTTCAGATAAAGGTTGAGAATGAACCCTGTTCTCATCATTCTGCATCACGTTGGTTTGTTCGGGTCACAGAAAGAAACGACAAACAGGCTACGATTATATTAGGTCATCAGCCAGATGCATTTAGCTCAAGTTGCCTGACTTAAAATGTATATCCCGCTGAGGGAAAGAAATTTCAATGCCAGCGTTATCCAAAGCTTCTTTGCATCCTTCTGTTACACCAAAATATACATCCCAGTAGTTTTCCGGCGTTGCATAAGACCTTCCTAATCCATCTAAAAAACTTAAAGACAATTCTATCTCAACACCTTGATAAAACATCTGTTCAATCCTGTTTTGTACCTTGCATGATCCATTAACTTAAGATGATAAGATTATTATGAGCACGGAATTTGAACGTATCCTGATCTTCACGCATAAGGAGGAAAGAGAACGAATTATGCTCACCCATCCCGAATATATAGATGAGGCAGTTGAACTGACACTGGCAAACAGGCACCCCTTTTCATGGCGAGCCGCCTGGGTTCTGAATAAGTACATGGAAGAAAACGATCAACGTGTTAAACCATACATTGATAGGCTTATTCAATGTTTAGACACCTCATTTGACGGGTATCAAAGAGAACTTCTTAAAGTGTTGCTTCGTGTTGAACTTAACGAGGAGCAGGAAGGTTATCTTTACACTATCTGTGAGACGATCTGGAAACAAGTCAATAAACAACCTGCCGTTCGATTTTATGCGATCAAACACATCTTGAAAATTGCCGGTAATCATCCTGATCTCCTTCAGGAAGCACGGTTGTTGTTAGAGAACCGGTATTTGGATTCCCTGACCCCGGGAGTAAGAAAATCGTTGAATAAAATCTTAATAGGCCCAAACCCGGCTAAAATTCAATGATCTCCCTTCCTTTTGGATCACTAAAGTCTTTTACAATTGTTTGCTTAGCATTTCAGTAATTGAGCGTGCGTATGGACCTGTGACAGATAAATTCTTCTCACTCAGACTCAAAATGAAAGAATAACCGGGAAGGCTATAAATCATCATTAATTTAAAAAAATATTCTATATTTGGCTTAACCAACTTTAATGTAAACCTTACTATGCCTAACAGGAAGCTTCGTTCGCTAATTCTATTTCTTCTATTTGTCTCCTTTATCCTTGCGGGATGTAAAAAGGATGTAGTACCTGAAGACTATACTAACAGTAACGACTTCATTCAGAACCTGAACATCGATGCCAATTACGCAAGAGGTATTTACCAAAGACCATCCGGCGGTTATGCGATCACTTTCAGCACCACGGCAAATCGTTCATATACCGATGTGGGCGTTGTTTTGATTGACGAGTTTGGCCAGGTCCAGAGGGTATCCACTGCAGGGGGTAGCTTAAATGAAATTTTAAATCAAAGCACAATGGATGAGCAGGGAAATATCTATCTGGCAGGAACAACTTTTAGCCCGGACCTGAAGTTAGGGCAGGCAAGCAAGAAATCTTCTTGGGAAGACGCCTACCTGGTAAAATTCGACGCGAATGGCAATAAGCTATGGGAAACGGTTTATGCCGATACCGCTAATGGAAGTAAGGGCACCCAGATGGACCAATTCTGGTCTGTACATGTCATCGGACAAAAAGTATTCTGCCTTGGAAGTACACGTAACTTTAACTACCCTCCGTATAATCCTTCGATGATGGATAACTGGCTTGTTGTTTTCAATACCGAAGGTGAATTTCTGTATGAGCAGATTTTACCTACTTTGCACGTCCCCTGGTTCTGGGGTGACCATTATTTCGGGGCCGTAAGTCTCTCCAACCAGGATATATTGTTTCGATGGTCAACGCCGCAAGATTACGGTACGAGTAACCATGATACCTCTTTAATGCTTATCCGATATGATCCGAATAATGAATACGTCAAATGGGTGAATTATTACAAAACCGCTACGGACGAGGGAAATGTTATGCCCATTGGGGAATTACCTAATGGGGATATCGTTGGATGTAAATATGACAATACGGCTTTGGTGCGATATAATGGGGCAACCGGTGAGGTACAAGAAACCACTCCAACAGGGTTCAAGGAACAAATGGGGGATGTTCATTTGTTGTTCGCTGACAAAATAACCATCCATGCTGATGGAAGTGACCGGTATGTATTGGGTACCGTGGATAATAACGTCTCATTAACCTTTGCATCGAATTACATCCAGTATGCATTGAACAACAGCAAACCCATGATCTTTAAATTCAATGAAACCCAAGGTATGGTCTACAGTAAAACTTTAGATTTCAAGGCAGGATTAAATACTATGCTGGTCAAAGAGGATGGCAATCTTCTTTTGGTTGGCAGTATCAGGTCTTTTGGGTCAAAAAGGAGAACACTGTTTCTCATGACCATCGATAAAGAAGGAAACATTATTAAACCATAGCTCAACAAATGATCACAAGACTTTTTTATCCCGGAATTAATGGCATGGACATCCTATCTCCTCGTAAGTTGGTCCTCATTCTGATCACAGTGCTGTTCATACAGTCATCCTGTACCGTAGAAGGACCGGAAAAGAATTCGAGTACTCTAGGGACCATTCCGATGAATTCCTTATTGTCATTCGTGTCCTCCTATTCCATTGACGAGCAGGGTGAATTCATGTATATGACGTATGTCGATCTGGGCGTGGGAAGAGGAGTGGTCATGAAGTTAAGACTCTCTGATCTCTCCCTGGTGAACAGAGTATATGTTCCTCAAGGTTGGCAA
>DJML01000077.1 GCA_002436505.1 Bacteroidetes bacterium UBA6491
CTAAGGAGAGGTGTGCTGCACAACTCTGCCGGAAGGGTAGTTAGATTTGCCCTTGAGAGCCTGACCAGGCACAGCAGAGAATTATCCTTTGGCCGTGAAAAACTAGGCAGGTTACCTTTTGACGGATTAAAGGACAAAAAAGGAACATTAAAGATGAGATCAGACCTCTTGCTTCACAAGGCACATACGATGGTGAGAGAATCGAACCGTCAATCGGAGGTATGGAAAGCTAAATTAGGTACGAACAGCAACCTGATATTAAGACATTACCGGGAAGAACTGGAGTTCAGGTCTCAGCACATAAACAACCTGCACCCAAACCGTATATTGAAAAGAGGTTTCAGTATTACACGCAAGTCAGATACAGCTATTAACCACCGCACACCTTTAAAGGAAGGTGATCTGCTTGAAATTGAAATCTATAAAAAGAAGATATTTGTCCAATTTCTTAACGATGAACCAAAATGGAACGAATTAAAGAAGGAACTCGATACGAAGACGCCTCAAAAGAGTTAGAACAGATCCTCTCGGAAATGGAGGACGATAAAATTTCAGTGGATGACCTGGCAACAAAAGTTGAGCGAGCCTCAGCTTTGCTAAAATACTGTTCAGAAAAATTGAAAAACACTGAAGAACAAGTAAAGGAAATCGTTGAAAAATTGGGATTATAAAGAAGCTCAGAACAAGCCATTGTTGGTAAAGAATCCCCATATTTGCTTCAAAATTTACTATTAATGAGAAAAAAGAGTGCACAGTTTCTGGAGAGCTACTTGAACAATGCTTCTCCTACAGGTTTTGAAAGTCCGGGTCAGAAAATATGGCTCGACTATATAAAGCCATACATTGACGATTATATAGTGGATACATACGGTTCCGTTGCAGGGATCATAAATCCAGGTAAAGATTATAAGGTAGTGATCGAAGCACATGCTGATGAGATCTCATGGTTCGTGAATTACATTGCCCCCGAAGGCTTCATCCATGTAATAAAAAACGGCGGATCGGACCACCAGATCGCCCCATCGATGCGGGTAAACCTGCACGGGGATAAAGGGAACGTAAAAGGTGTGTTTGGCTGGCCTGCAATACATGTCAGGGACCGGGCTAAAGAAGAGCAACCTAGCCTGAAGAATCTGTTCATCGACATCGGAGCTTCTTCAAAAGAAGAAGTGGAAAAGATGGGCATCCATGTCGGTACCGTTGCAACATTTGAAGATGAACTGATGTACCTGGGCAAGGATTTCATTACCGGACGTGCCTTTGACAACAGGATCGGAGGCTTTATGATCGCTGAAGTTGCACGACTTCTGCACGAGAACAAAAGCAAACTACCTTACTCATTGTACATCGTTAATTCTGTTCAGGAAGAAATTGGTCTTCGCGGTGCGGAAATGATATCAAGAAGAATAAAGCCGGACGTGGCCATAATTACGGATGTCACACACGATACAACGACACCGATGTACAATAAGAAAGAACAGGGAGAAACAGCCTGCGGCAAAGGTCCTTCCATCACTTACGGACCATCGGTACAGAACAATCTTCTTAAACTGATCATTGACACCGCTGAGAAAGAAAAGATCCCATTTCAAAGGGCTGCGGCATCACGTTGGACAGGTACCGACACCGATGCATTCGCCTACTCTTCAGATGGGGTAGCCTCGGCACTTATTTCATTGCCACTGAGGTACATGCATACTACAGTTGAAACGGTCCATAAAAAAGACATTGACCATGTTATTCAACTGATGAATGAGGTTTTGCTGAACATTAAGGCAGGACAGGATTTCAGGTATTTTTCTTAAGAAATAAGTAATTGTTGATCAAATAAGGCATTGTTTTTCAATGCCTTATTTTTTTTGCTTGCTAATTCTTGAAAAGAATGTTATCTTTTGTAATCTAATTGTCAGCCTATGCACAAATCTACTAATAAGAAGAACGAAATTTCCATCATTTACAATGCTAACTGTTCAAAAGCAAAAAAAGCAATGGCTTATGCCAGGTCTCTTGCTAAAGCCGTTGACTCTATTGAATATGACAAATGGGGAACTACAGCTACCAAATGGAAGGAAGTTTTAGCTAAAATGAACAAGCGTCCGAAGGATATCCTCGACAAATCGAAACCTTATTATCAGCAAAATCTGAGGGGACGGGAATTTGAGGACAGGGACTGGTTAAGTGTGGTAATGAGAAACCCTGAGCTCATCAGGAGCCCGATAGCAATAAGAGGAGGTAAAGCCATATTTTTGGATAACCCGACCGACATTTACAGAATTTAGCTTAAGTATTTAGCTCATCGAGCTCTAGCCATCGGTTTGTTTTTAGATCGATCTCTGTCATTAGCTGACCTATCCTTTCCGAGATCCGCGTAAGGGTTGCATAATCATCGCCCCCGGCATTGAGCTCCTTTTCGAGGTTCTTCTTCTCCAGCTCTAGCTGTTCAATTTCTTTTTCCAGACCTTCATATTCAAGTCGTTCCTTATAGGAAAGTCTCTTTTCCCGGTTAACTGTCCTCGCCGGCTGTTGCATTTGTTGTGTCTGTTTCTGAATGGATGCTTCGTTTTTGATCGTTGCTTCCATTTCCATTTGCCTCACACGAAGTTCAGAATAAGTACCAATGAAGTCCTTAATTACTCCACCTCCTTCAAATACGAACAGGTGATCAGCCAATTTATCAAGGAAATAGCGATCATGGGAAACAAGTATAAGACATCCCATATATTCTTCAAGGAACTCCTCTAATCTGTCCAGCGTTTCAAGATCAAGATCGTTAGTCGGCTCATCAAGGATGAGAAAATTTGGATTTAGCATCAATACCCTTAAGAGGTGCAATCTTCGCTTTTCACCACCACTCAGTTTATCTACCTTCTGATGCTGAACCGCAGGAGGAAACAGGAACCGGTTCAGCATTTGTGAAGCTGTGATCTTCTTTCCATCCGACAATGTAATTACTTCCGCCACCTCCTGTAACACTTCAATAACTTTAAGACCCGGCTTAAAATTCATGCCCTCCTGTGTGTAATACCCCATAACAACAGTGTCACCGCGGTTGATCTTCCCGCTGTCCTGGACCTCATTCCCCATGATCAATTCAAGGAAAGTAGACTTCC
>DJML01000010.1 GCA_002436505.1 Bacteroidetes bacterium UBA6491
AGCCCTGTTACTATTGCCAGCGGGATTATTACAATAATTGCCATCGCAGATACATCGTCAAGTAGTGGATACCCCAGGTACAGATATGGGCCCAGAAAGTAAAGTGCCGTCAAACCCGCAATGATCACCCCGGTAAGAAGCGCTGATTTAAAAAAATTCAAATGCGTTTTTGTAAGCTCTTCAATGGCAAACACAATTCCACCCAGAGGTGTATTGAAAGCTGATGCGAGACCCGCGGCGGCTCCTGTAATGATCATATTCCTTTTGGATAATTTTGGATACCAGGGCGGCAACAGATCATTGATTTTTTTAAAGATTGCTGCTGAGATCTGGATCATAGGCCCCTCCCTTCCAACAACTCCTCCGCCAAATACCATTACTAAACTGGACAGTATCTTCACCAGGATGACCTTCAGGCTCAGCAATGTTTTTACCTTGTAATAATTCCTCGGGTTTGATAGTTCAATTGCTGCAATCACCTGAGGTATGCCGCTTCCCTTTGCAAAATTGGAAAACCGTACCACAAGCCACCAGGCAATGATGAAACAAACAGGCGAAATAATAAAGAACAGGTTCTTGTCCGCATTCTCATAGATCATTCTTGTGCCTTGCTCGGCAAGTGAGAACAGTTTGGCATAGAGAACAGCGATCGCTCCTGAGATAAATGCTCCAATCCAGAAAGGCAGCGCATTTAACAGATTCTTCTTTAGCTTTTCATTATCGATTAAGTCAAAAATGATCTTGGCCTGTTTTTTTATTTTTTCTAATGACCGCATCTGATAACTGAACTACTAAAATTAAATGTCGGTACAAATATCCAAATATTAGGACAGTAAAGGATCATAATAATGACAATCGGGCTTGAATAACTCCAGGCTGATGAAATCCTACCGGGCAATAAACTTACTGTCTGCCCAGCCAACCGGTCATTCCACCGGTATGTAAAATTCCGACACGGGCATTTTCAGCAAAATAATTCGCCTGGTTCAGCCGTACCATTGCATAAAGGACCTTGATGGTATAAACAGGATCAAGCAGAATCCCTGTTTCACGTATGAATTTCAGTCCGACATCCAGTATGTCTTCCGGCAGTTTCGAGAAGCCACCTCCGTGAAAATCGCAGTGCAAAGTAAAATTGGTGGTCAGGTAACTTTCTGCTATTTCCTTTTGTAAGTATTGCCCGTTTTTTATTGCAGCCACTCCTTCCACATGAAGTCTGCTACCTTCTGCTCCTCTCGCCAGCCCGGCAAGTGTCGTACCTGACCCGACCCCGGCAAACAGGTGGTCCAGTTCGACCTCTAGTTCATCAATTATCTCCGCACATCCCCTGACCCCTGGTTCTCCGGCGCCACCTTCAGGAACAACATACACCTGATCACCGAAAAGATCTTTTGCCAGGTGTTCCTTTCGACGATATTCCTCCCTGCTAACGAATCTCAGGTCCATCCCATACATATCGCAGAATTTCAGTATTTGGTTGCTGCCGGCTGTAAGTTCGTCACCCCGGACAATGCCTGAAACAGGAATTGACAACACTGCTCCTGCACATGCCGAAGCTATCAGATGATTGGAATACCCGCCACCAAAGGTTACAACCCTGTTCTTTCCTTTATCCGCTTTAAAAGCATCAATATGATATTTCAACTTTCTCCACTTATTGCCTGAAACCAACGGGTGGATCAGATCATCCCTCTTGACATAGAGCTGAATGCCCTGTAACAAAGAAAAATCCACTCTTTGAAGAACAGATCTTTTGGTGTCAAAACTTATCGAATTGTTACCCATAGAACTGAGCTATCTCTTCAACAGATTTTCTTTTAAGGTCGGGCACCTGTGCATTTTGTGCTGGATATCCGACAGGCATCAAAAGAAAAGGCCTTTCGTTCTCAGGACGGCTAAGAATATCCGAAAGGAAATTCATCGGACTGGGTGTATGAGTCAAAGCGACCAATCCTGCATGATGAATAGCCGAGATCAGCATCCCCACGGCTATTCCAACCGATTCATTTACATAGTAATTCTTCTTTTTCCCCTCTTTATCAATGTCATAGGCTTTCTTGAAAATCACGATCAGCCAGGGTGCCTCTTCGAGGAAAGGTTTGTGCCAGTCAGTATCGAATACCTCGAGGTCATGTAACCATTCATCGCTCATTCTGCCGTGGTAATTCTCATATTCTTCTTCCTCTGCCTGCTTTCTTATTTCTGATTTAATGGCAGGATCACTGACCGCACAAAACGACCAGGGTTGCTTATGTGCACCCGAAGGCGCAGTTCCAGCTGTACGAATTATGTATTCTATTATTGACCTGTCGACAGGTTCTGAACTGAATTCCCTTAACGATCTACGTCTGTTCATAAACTCAAAATGGTCCGATACCCTTTTCAATCGTTCTTTATCTGACCAATCTGACCCCACCGGGGCATATGGAATAAACTTTTTTACTGCCATCTTAGAAATAAATTTTGCCTTAAGAAATTACACCTTCTTGTCAGTACACCTTCTCCCTGTCCGAACCGTCGAAGATCGGTGACTGTACCGATAAAACTTTTAGAGGTATTACCGATGTGGTGACCACCGAGTGAACCGTACCCATTGGCACCACAATTATGTCCCCTTTCTTTATGTCATATTCTGTACCCGCTAATTTAAATTTGGCCTCACCTTCTATTATTGTGATCACCTCGGTGTGGTGATTGTGTTTGTGGGCCGGCACCTCATTTTTTACCCATATCACGAAACTGCTGGAAAGAGAATCGCTGTAGATCATACGTACATGAATGTTCTCATAGGTCGATTCCGGTTGAATTTCCTCAGGATCCATTACCTGGGCGGTAACGTTTGTGATTGACAGCATGCCTAGCTGAACTATCAGAATGAGCATTTTTTTCATAAGGATCAAAGTTATAAAGACCTGGTGATATATTCAGATGTTGCAATACGGTCAAGTTTACCGCTTTCCGTATAAATAAATTGCGGAACATAGAAAACATCTCTGGGGACTTCCGCACCTTTAAGACAACTTTTTACCAATTCCTCAAAAGGAACATCACGATTTCCCTCGATGACCAGAACTGGTCTTTGTCCTAGATCAGTATCCGGCATCCCATAGATGAAGAATTCAGGGTGTGGTGTCCAGACATTACTTTTCAATATCCTTTCTTCAAGTGACTCAGGATGCAATTTCAACCCCCCTGAATTTATTACGAAATCACTTCTTCCAATTATTCTGAATTTGGTGTCACTCATCTCTATCAAGTCGTTTGTTTCAAAAACAAGATCCAGTGGAAGTATTTGTACTACTGCATTCCCCTGCTCACTGACGCTTATTTTTACCTCCTTCAAAGGTGTGAACAATCCATCGCTGTTCACATTTGAAAGAGCAACATGACCTGCCGTTTCGGTCATTCCGTAAGTTTGAACTAACCTGACCCTGTTTTCAATGGATCTCAGCCTGGAACGAATGCTGGCATTGATAAGACCACCACCGATCAGTACAGTATCAAACCCCAGTAGCACTTCCATTGAATGATCGTTGTTTAACACATTTTCCAGTTGAAAAGGGGTAAGTGAAGTGGTCGTGTAAACATGGTCAACCTGAATTTTACTAAAGGGGTCAGCGGCCGCATCAATTATAGATATGGCCCATTTGTTCCTAAATGCACGTGCGATCTGCATTGCACCACCGGTCTTGTGAACAGGCAGGCAACAAAGGACATTTTGTTTTTCATTTAACTGAAGGCCTTCCAGCGAAGACCTTATGCTCCACGAAAGCAGGTCCTGATCCAGGGTAACCTGTTTAGGTTTCCCTGTTGACCCTGAAGTTGACAGATGCAGTTGGAAAACACCATCTTCCCACAGGTCAAACGTTTGTTTTAAAAAAGATCTGCTGTTAGCATCCAGCGTTGAATGTGCCAGATCTTCCTGAATAAGGGCCCAGTCTGGTTTGGCAAAATCAATGTGCATTTTTCCATTCAGATAAAAGACCGATCAAATGATCCACATCCTCTTTTGAATTGTATATGTGTGTAGAGACACGTATGCAATCCAGTCCGCCTTCACCTACGAAACGCAGGATAAGATCATTTTTACGTGCAAAGGAGTAGAAGTCATCATTATCAGCGTCAACGACTTTAAAGCTGATAATTGCTGCCCTGGATCTTTGTTCTGAGGGTGTCAGTATCTCAACACCTTCGACAGCCTTCAGCCTGTCATAGAGGTAGCCGGCAAGCTCGGTTACACGTTCTTCTATCTTTTCAATGCCAATTTCCTCCTGAAATTTTATCGCCGCTTCGATGCCAAGGTATAAGATGGAACTCTGTGTCCCATAAAAGTAGCGATGTGCCGAATCAGCCAGCCCCTCTAGCTTATATTCGTCTTTGTTCAGCACCCATTCTTTACCTGCATGGGCTCCTATATGATAGGATTCGTGATCTGCCAATCGCTCTTTGCTCACATAAATAAAACCGGTCCCTTTTGGGCCGAGCATCCACTTGTGACAACACGATGCATAAAAATCACAACCAATGGCATGAATATCAACTTTGATCATCCCGGGGGCGTGAGCACCGTCAATAACCGAATATATTCCATTCTCTCGTGCAAAATCTGATATTTCTTTAACCGGCATCACCTGACCGGTGGTACACAAAATATGAGGGACAGCTATGACTTTGGTCCTTGGGGTAACAGCCTTTTTGATCCTTTCTAGCGTTTCCTGTGCTGTTGACGCAGGAGAGATCACTTTTGGAACAACGCCTGCAAGACGAACCCTGTTAAGCCATGGCAACCCATGTCCCGCATGCTCCTGGTCCGTGATAACAACTTCATCTCCTTCTTTAAGAGCGATACCAAGGGCAATGATGTTCAGACCTTCTGTAACATTGTGTGTCAATCCCAGCTCCATCTCGTCAACATTTAGCAAGCGTGCCAGCGACTGCAATGCTTTATCCTCTCCACCGCCATACACTGCAAACTGGTTAACATAATTCATTTGTTTCATCTGCGCATCTATCACCACCTGAGGGGATGGCCCCATGGTACCGTTGTTCATATAGATCCTGCTTTCCCGCGACAAAGGGAATTGCATCTTTATTCTCTTCCAGTATTCTTCTTCGTCCTCACCGAGGATAGGTTTGACATCTTTTGAAGATATTTTAGAATAGCCAAGTCCTGGAACGGTCAGCGTTACCAGGCCCAAACCGGCTTGCCGGATAAATGTGCGTCTGTTCTGCATACGTCCGAAATTAGCTGATTTTACTTCAATGACACCTAAAGATGTTCAATTTAAGTTTTTAGCCGGTTATTGATTTGTTTGATTTGTCTGAATCAGGTAATTACAGCAATCTTGTGAATCGTCCAATTCACCTAAATCGCTATCTTCGCGGACGACAAAAAAATCAGGAATGCAAATGAGACTTTATAAACGTGCAATTTTTACTTTTTTATTTAGCGCCGTAACATTTTCAAGCTTCTCGCAAAAATCAGGTCCTATTATCTTCACCGTTGATTCAGACACGGTTTGGGGTGGGGAATTTGAGCGGGTTTACAGCAAGAATAATCAAGTGGAATCGCAGAAACCTACTGCTGAAGAGATACAGGAGTATCTTGATCTTTATGTAAGATTTAAGCTTAAGGTCAAGGAAGCATATTCTCTTAAAATGGATACAAGCAGGGCCTACCTGACAGAATTGGCCGGTTACAGAAGAACTTTAGCGCAACCTTATTTAACTGACAAAAAAGTTACGGATGAACTCATCAACGAGGCTTACGAAAGAAAAAAATATGAAGTGAATGCCAGTAATCTGATGATCCATCTTTCTCCGGTTGCAAGTCCTGAGGACACACTGAAAGCCTATAACAGGATCAAGGTATGGAGAGATATGATCGTTTCAGGAAAAGTGAGTTTTGCTGACATGGCCAGGGATTCATCAACTGATCAAAGTGCTAAAACAAATAACGGTGAACTTGGATATTTTACCGTTTTCAGCATGATCTACCCATTTGAGAATATGGCATACAATACTCCTGTAAATGGTGTAAGCCCCATCTTCAGAACACAGTACGGTTACCACATACTCAGGGTAAATGACAAACGGCCTAACCGTGGCGAAAGAAAAGTCGCACATATTATGATCCGCGTGAACAATGAATCTGAGATCGAAGAAAAGAAAGCACAGATCGATGCCGTGTACAAGGAGCTTAAAGAAGGTACATCATGGGATGAATTAGTGGACCGGTACACACAGGATTTTAGCACAAGAACTAGAGGCGGCGAAATGAACTGGTTCGGAAGCATTACCAGTACTGACGGAATTCCGGCAACTTTCCGTGAAGCAGCATTTGCTTTGAAGAAGATCGGTGAATATTCGCAGCCGGTCCTTACAGAAGCCGGCTGGCACATTATTAAACTAAATGAAGAAAGAGAAATGCTTTCACTCGATGAAATGAGGGAAACCTTGAAATACCGTATTTCGAAAGATCAGCGTGGCGAAATAAATAAAGCCGCTGTATTAAAACGCGTTAAAGAAGAGAACAATTACACACCTTTCGAGTCAAGCATCAATAAATTCATGGAATCTCTTGACAGCGACGTTAAAAACAAAGCCTGGAAGGCAACACCTTTCCATGAAACTGATGAGGTTTTGTTCACTATTGCCAATAAGAAATATACCTATGCTGAATTTGCAAAGTATCTTTTCATCCACCAGCCTTTCAGAGGACAGGGAAAACCCGCAGAAGTAGGAATGTCGGTATTTGAAAAGTACGTTGATGAAATGAATATGGATTACGAAGAGTCTGTTCTTGAAGACAAGTATCCTAAATTCAGATATCTCATGCAGGAGTACCGCGACGGCATCCTGTTGTTTGAACTGACCAGTAAAATGGTATGGGAAAAGGCAACAGAAGACACTACCGGTCTTAGAGCATTTTTTGAGTCGAACAGGGATAACTACCGTTGGGATCAGCGTGCCGATATAACGATCTATTCCTGCAAGGACGAAAAGACAAAGAAAAAGGTCAACAAACTGCTCAACAGTGGCAAATCAGATGAAGATATTTCAAAAAAGATAAACGCGAGAAATCCGCTTAAGGTTCAGATATCAATGAAGCGAATTGAACGTGGAGTCGACACCGTTTATAACGCCATTGAATGGTCCGAAGGCATCTATCCTTTTGATGACGGATCAAAGAACAGCCTACTTGTTAAGGTTACAAATGTTATTGAACCCGGATTGAAAGAATTAAATGAAGTGAAAGGACCTGTAACTTCTGACTACCAGGAATACCTGGAAGACAAGTGGATAACTGAACTTAAAGGTAAATACAAGGTCGAAATGAATGAGCAGGGACTCGACCAGCTGTTCAGCAGTAAATGAAAAAAAGCATCCTACTAATAGTGCTGGCTGTGACTTTGGCCACTTGTGACAGATCTTCCCCTCAGGATCATCAGGAGGGGGAAATTGTTGCCACTGCTTTCGGTGCTCACCTTTTACTGAATGATCTTCAAAATCAAATTCCCGATGACATTTCACTCGACGACAGCACCTATCTGGCCGAACGGCTGATTGAACAGTGGGTGAGCCGACAGGCACTGTTAAACAAAGCAGAAATCATCTTAAGTGAAGATGAAAAGGACCTTGAAAAAAGACTTTCGCAGTACCGGGAAGACCTGCTGATCTATGCCATGCAGAGCAAGATGATCGAAGAACAGTTGTCAACTGAGGTTTCTACTGAAGAGATCGAATTATACTACGAAAACAACAAGCAGAACTTTGAACTTAAAGAGAACATTGTCCGCCTCTCCTTCTTTAAACTTCCGTCAGAACTAAAAAACCTTGACCGTCTTTGGTCAAAATTCCGGCAAGGTGATGATGAATCCATTAATGAGGTAATGGCCGCTGCCATTGAAAACGAGATGAATTTTCACAGGGACGAGGACATCTGGTTAAAATTCAATGACATCTTAAAAGAAATACCGATCAACACCTACAACCAGGAAAATTACCTGGCCAATCATAAGGTGTTCAAAATTGAAGAAGGAAACTTTATTTTCTTTATCAGGATCATAGATTTTAGAATAAAGAACAGCATATCGCCGTTAGAATTTGAAAGTGAACGTATTCGCAGTATCATAATCAACAAACGGAAAGTTGAACTTTTGAAACAAATAGAAGATAAGATCGTAGAAGAGGCATACGAAAAGAATAATATCATTATTAATTGAAAAATTTTAAAACATCCATCTTTTGGATGATCGGAATATTTTGTTCGGTCACGCAAGTAACAGCGCAAACCAACCAGGTTTTAGAGGAAGTAATTGCTGTTGTTGGCGACAACGTAATTCTCATGAGTGACCTTGACCGGGAGGTGGCACAGATAAAACAACAGTACCCTGAGTACGAAGGCGAC
>DJML01000013.1 GCA_002436505.1 Bacteroidetes bacterium UBA6491
GTCCGAACGCTTTCGATGATCACATCCCCGCCGGCTTCTTTTGCCTCCCTATAGAGTTCTTCCGCAATGAAACTTGGCGAATTCTTTTCTCTTAGTTCGTTTGCTACGGTCACCATAGAATCACGATCCAAAGGCATTCCGCGTTCATTTACGATCTTTGTCAGGTAGGCCCTGACCGAAAAATGTTTATACCCTTTTGATTCAAGGTATTCAACAATTGCTCCTTTTCCTGCTGCCAGTGTTCCTGTTATTCCTATGATCATTTATCAATATTTTCTTGTTTTCTTACGTTAATGCACCTCCTGTTAAAGAGTTCTCAAACATCTTTATAAAAAATCAGAATAGAGCAAAAACATCCGCCAAGAAATAAACAGTTTCTCTCCTTCAGGTGTGAATAAAACGAACATGCGGTGCTGATCAATCACTGATTTAAGAAACAACTTCATCGACTTTAAATCTCTAAAACAATGCAATCCAGTATGACTTTGCATGTCCTTGTGTCGTTCTGATGTCAAGTTCTGCAACTAACCAAATGAAACTAAGGGGAGGGACCACCATTAATGAATCGACAGTAATCATGAAGAGTTTAGGCCGCATTTGGTCCTGCCCAACTTGAGAATATGTTCACCAATAGACTCTCTCCATTTGGGAAACTGGTAGTTATAGAAAGACCGATGAATTTCAACCCCTTGATATGTAATACATTAATGCTATCTTTACCTCGTTCACAGTTTAATTATTTACCTGACCGCTTGAAACCAGTACTCCTTATTCTGCTCTTTTGCTATGGAAGTAGTTCTGCTTTCGGCCAGGCGCATGTTCTTGATTCTTTAAAATCAAGTGCAAATGAATCAATAGGTAAAGGATCTGCATTCGACCTGTTCTATCAAATTGCCACTATTTATTATCAGCAGAAGGAAATCGATTCAGGAATACTATATACTGAGAAAGCCATAGGGACATCGGTAAAAAGCGGGGACAAAAAGGCAAACGCATTAGCTGAATATCTTTATGGAAAGCTGCTGACCGGTTCGTTGCAACCTGTTGATAAGGCAACGACACATTTTATTAAAAGCCTGCGTCTCTTTGAGGAAATAAATGATAGCACTGGAATGTCCGACTGCCATCTTCAGCTGGGGGTAATCAATTATTCCGTGCAAAATTTTCAGGATGCTGCCGATGCACTGATCCGGTCTATGGAAACTGCTCCAAAAGTTAATCCCGCCAGATCTATGATAATTTACCTGTTGGCCATCTGCTATTCAGAGCTGGGAGAATATGCATTGGCCGATCAGATGTTCAGGGAATCTCTGGCCAAATATGCTGGAACGGATAACAACAGAAGACTAATGGTAAAAACCTTTCAGGGCAAGTTGTTATGCAACCAGGGATATTATCATCAGGCCATTAAATTTCTTGAGAATACCTTGTCTTTGTTTGATACCGTGCTATCAAAAGATGATCTTAGTCCAACCTATTCATTTTTATCAACGGCCTATCTGGGTGTAAAGGATTACCGGAACTGTATCCGCACAGGTGAATTGGCAGTAAAGAACGTAGGATCAAATTCCGGGGTTTCATATCTGATCGAAGCTGAAGGGAACCTCTATCAGGCCTATGAAGCCATTGGAAATATTAGCCGCGCTTATTATTACTTAAAACATTCGGAACAGATCAAGGATTCACTCTCCGGACAAAGTGTGCTTCAACGATTTGAAGGGATGAAAGCGCAATACAATTATGGGCAGCAACTGGCTCTGGAGAGAGCGGCCCAGGAACTAAAAGAAGTTATTGCCAATGAAAAGTTGCTGCGTTTGCAACAGCTTAGAAATGTCTTTATCTGGGGGTTTGTACTCGCGATCGCTTTGGCCATGATCATTTTGCGTCAGCGAATAAACATTGCAAAGAAGAAAGCGGACACGGATAAATTGCTGCTGAATATCTTACCGGCTGAAATAGCAGAAGAACTGAAAAGCACCGGCAAAGCAGAAGCTCGACATTACGAAAACGCCAACATTATTTTTACCGACTTCAAGGAATTCACACAGAGTTCTGAGCAAATGACGGCATCGGAACTGGTAAAAGAAATAAATGTTTGTTTCGAAGCTTTTGACCATATCTGTGTTAAGTACAATATAGAAAAGATCAAAACCATAGGTGATTCATATATGGCAGCCAGCGGATTGCCTGTCCCATCGGAAGACTCTACAACAAACGCTGTACTTGCAACTCTTGAAATGGCTGATTTTATTCTTGAACGCGCTGCAAAAAGTACATCCGATAGTATTTTCTTTGAAATGCGTGTTGGAATTCACACAGGTCCTGTCGTTGCAGGTATCGTAGGTGTAAATAAATTTCAGTACGATCTATGGGGCGATACAGTCAATACCGCTTCCAGGATGGAAAGTTCAGGGGAAGTTGGCAAGGTCAACATCTCACAGACTACCTACGAATTGATAAAGGACGATGCCCGGTTTGCTTTTGAATACAGAGGGAAGGTAATGGCCAAAGGAAAGGGACAGGTCGACATGTATTTTGTTGAGCGTTCAGATGTATTTAAAGTTCAGGATCGGGGAATTGCTTCCTAAAATCCACCTCGCTCTCAACTTACCATTTGGCAACGGCCCATTTAAGACCAGCCAGTGCCTGTTGTTGTTTTGCAGTCAATTCAGATAATTTCATTTGCGCATCCAGATAACTCACTTCCCTTGCATTTACGAGAAACAATGAGCTTTCCCCAATTGCTGATTTCTTTTGCTCTGCTTCCAGAAGTTTCCGGTAACTTTCAACATTTGTCTTATAGAGCTCGATCTGACCTTGTAGGTTCTGTACCTCTATCAGATAAGCACTGGCTGTATTAAACAGCTCATATGACCTTTGATTCACCGTTTGCTCCATTGCCTCTATCTTTAGCTTTGTCTGCTGTAGTTCTGCACGCTCCTGTCGCAGTAAAAGTGGTATACTGAAATTCAATCCCCAGGTGTAGTTATTGCTCGAGTATTGAGTTAAAGGATTATCCCCGTTTGCCTGAACCAGGGGGGTATAACTTAAGTTTAGCCGGGGTTTCAGCATTTCTGCCTTAAGCTGCCTCTCAATTTCCAAAACAGCTAGTTGTCTTTGCTGACGGACCAATAATGGATGGCTCATATTGAGTGAGTCTATATCAAATCCAAATGCTGCCAAACCATTGTAAACATCAGGCGTTTCCTGCTGAGGCCGGGTTGACTCACTTAATTCAAGTGGAGTATTGTTTTTCCACCATAAAAAGGTCGACAGATCAAGGGTGCTTTTATTAAAGTTAAGTTGTGCCTGCTCCAATCTGATCTGTCTGTTCTGCCACTGAATGTTTGCTTCCAGTGTATCAATTGTTGGCCTGTCCCCCACTTTTGCTCCTTTCTTTGTTGCCTCAAGACGTTCTCTTGCTAACTGGACACCTTCAGAATATATGCTTACCTCTCTTGCAGCGATATACCAGTTCCAGTAAGCATTCGAAGCGTCCAACAGTAAATTATTAATCATTAGTTGACGTTCGGCTTCTGAAGCTTTGCTATATTCCTTTGCCTGGCGGAGCATGGCTCGCCTTTTATCAATAAACAGGCCCTGCCCCACGGGCACACTGATGCCGGCATACCACAAACCTGAGGTTGTAGTGCTGTTCTCAGGATTTAGGAAAACACCGTCATTGCTCTCAAACCCCGCTTTACCTTCTATGCCGAACCATGTTGGTATTTTCAACTGATGACTGCTTAAGTCGTAATACGTTTTACCATCAAACTGCTTTTGACTTATCTCTGATGAAACCACAGGGTCAAATTCCCCTCTGGCTTTTCGTATCTCCAGTGCACCTGTTTCTGCTACAATTCCGGCCTGAACTGTTACAGGGTGATACTGCTCAACATATTCAATGAACTTGCTGTAGCTAAGCTCACCACTTTCCTTTTGAGCAGTACCTGGCACGGGATTAAATACCCAGAATAAAAGCATTATGATCACGCCCCTTATCATTTTTCGATCCCTCCGTTTTGCTGTTGCTCGCTATGCAGGTAATAGTTAGGCGGGAAACCATTTAACTTACGCCACAACTCAAACCATACCGGCACATTATCCAGTAGGGTAATAGTATTGGCCCCTGCTCCAACGCGTATGGCCTCCGGCCATTGATGGTCACTTGAATCCGGGGCTACCAGAACCCGGTATTTCCCGTTAGGGCTTATGAAATTATCGATTGCCACCACGTTGCCGGCAAAGGTTCCGTAAGAGGCATTTGGCCAGCCACTGAAAACAATAGCGGGCCATCCGTCAAATTGCATACGAACGACCTGCCCTTTGTTGATCAAAGGAAGATCAATAGGGTTGACATACATGCTCACGGCCAACTGGTAATCTGCAGGCATTATACTTACGATCTCTGTGCCTTCTTTAATTGTTTCCCCGATACCAGATTTAATGGCTTTGGTGATGTATCCGTCCTGGGGAGCAGTTATATAATACATTCCGCTCCGGATCGAGTAATTCCTGAGTTCATTTTGAAGCTTTGGAACCATTGCCCTGGCATCGTACATGTTCGATAATGACGCGTACTTTTCTGATTCGGCCTTGGCTATTTTGTCGTTATACTCGGCATTGATGGCCGAAAGTTCCATTTCGGCGTTAAGTACCTCATTAATACTTGTCAATAGCTGATTCTCCGCTCCTACTTTTTTAGAAAGGGTTGTCTGTACATACTGTCTTTTCTGCTCAACCTCCGTTAACGATTTGATGCCTTCAGAATATAGCTCTTCTACCCTTTCCAACTGACGTAATGCGATACCATTATCTGTTTTAGCCGCCTCAAGAGCAATGCTATCGCTTTGAACTTTTAGCCGCGCCTGTTTTAGTTTATTCCGAGCCTGCTGAAACTTCAACCTCTTATTACTGACGAGTGCCTCCACCTGGGCATCCAGGGCTTTGACCTTGTCCATATAGGAACCTACAGTAAGCTCTTTTGCCTGCACCTGTTGCTCTGTCCTTTGCAGAAGTTCCGGATCAAGAAATTTCTCATTGACCTCCGAAATGAAAATGATGGTATCTCCCTTATTCACATAATCTCCTTCACGCACATACCATTGCTCTATCCTGCCCGGTATTATTGAATGAATGGTTTGAGGTCGATGATCCGGTTGAAGGGTCGTCACATAACCCTTTGCTCGGATATTCTGGGTCCAGGGAAGGAACATCGCAAGCAACACAATAAATAATGCACCTGCAATCAATCGCAGTAAAACACTTTTCTGAGGCTTTGTGAGCTTAGAAAAAGCGCTGAACCTGTCCGTATTGATCGCATTTCTGACTGAATTATCCGAGATATTAAGCATTTTCACCTCCTTTAAACCAATGACTATTCATTACCTCGTTATATGTACCTTCAAAAACAATTGCTCCTTGATCAAGGACGATGGTTTTATCACAATATTCCGCCCATTGCTTTCCTTGTGAAGTTACTATGAGTGCCCAGGGCATATCGTCAGATGTCAGAAATGTCATTAATTGTTCCTTTTCGTTTACAGGGATGGCATCAAGCATGTCCTCAATCAATAATAAACGTGGCTTATCAGCTATACTGCGCGCCAAAAGTATTTTTTGAATGACACTTCGGGGCAATCGTTTCCCTTCTGGTGAAAGAACGGTATCGTAACCATCCGGCAATGATTTCAGATAAGAACTCAATCCTGTTTTTTCGACGGCCCAGCGCACATCTTCAAACCTCACTCCGGGTTTTCCCATGCTAATATTCTCCAGCAGTGTGCCGCTAAACAGCACTTCCTGGGACATAAAATCCCCTATCACAGTTCGAATGGATTCTGGCTTTACACTTCTAACTGGGATATCATTAAAAGTAATGTTCCCCTTTTGAGGCTGATACAAACTTGCGATAAGCTGTAACAGTGTCGTTTTACCGGAACTGTTCTCGCCGGTTATAAATAATTTATCCCCCTGGTTGATCCGCAGGGAAACATCGTCAATAGTTGGGCTTTCAAGGTCAGGGTAGGTATAAGAGACCCGATCCAATTCTACGACCAGTGGGTTATCCCTGCACACATCATCCAGATCGGACCCCCCGTTTTCTTCAAGTGGCAAGTCAGTTACCTGACCCAGTTTTTCCAGCGAGGTCAATACATCGTAAATCGTGTCTAATGTCAGGATCAGCTTTTCAACCGATGCCATGATCATCAGTATCACAATTTCAGCCGCGACAAACTGCCCGATATTCATTTGCTGTTCAAATACGAGCAANNGAATCAAGGTACTTCTCAACATTTGTGTTCGCTTTTTCGAGCGGAAGATCCGTTTTCCCTGCCAGTTTGAAGGTTCCCATAGTACGAGCCAGCTCCTCTAGCCAATGAGCTACTTCATATTTGTGCTTTGACTCCTCAATGCTTGCTGACAAACCTTTCTTTGAGGTAAACCTGAAGATGAGGTAGATCAGGAGAACAAGCATTAATCCGAACAGAATAAAGAACGGATGATAGAGGGACAAAAGAATAAGCCCGAAAACTACCTGTAATGTGGCTGTAGAAAAGTCCATCAATATTTTTGAAAGACCCTTTTGCACTGAAAGCGTATCAAAGAACCGGTTTACCAACTCAGGTGCATAATATTTATTAAGCGCCTCCTGCTTTATCCGGGGTATCCTGTAAGCGAACTCGAAAGAGGCCCTTGTGAAGATCTTACGCTGAAGGTTCTCAGTTATCTTCAACTGCATCATTTGTAACAACCCTGTTATTGCTATACCTACAATAACAAAAGCCACCAGAACGATCCAAGATGCAGACACCTCTCCTCCCTGAATAAGCAGGATAATAGCCTGTATACCTAAGGGCAACGACAGGTTGATCAAACCATTAAAAATGGCATAGATATAGACATGGCTTATTTCCCTTTTGTCAGTTTGCAACAAACGCCAAAAGCGTTGCAACGGACTTAGCGATATTGAAGTTGTGCTGTTATCCATTCTTTAACATACTAAAGACAAGGTTTGTAAAAAAGGAAACTATCTTATCGTCGTTATTGCCGACATCAGTTAATGACGGCAAATGCTCAGAAAAATATTTCTGTTGATGCGCACCTTCTACAACGGTAGAGATAAGCGTATGAGGATGTTTGAACTTAGGTGAAATATCTAATACCATTTCGCTGATCCGCTGAACAATGCTTTTATAGACCATGTAAAAGCCTTCCTTGTTCGCCTCATCTACCTCTTTTGTAAAATATGCTTTGAGAGATTCGGAAATAATGATCCGGTTAAGCTTTACCTCATTAATGTGAGAATAATTTGAATCTTGTTTAACCGGTTCCGTCACAATGGCTATCGCTCTTTTTAAGCGCTCTTCCGGAGAACTAATGTTATTCGTTGAGAAAACCAGCCGATATTCCAGCCAGGTCCAGTACCACGATGTAATATAAACAAGCAACATGTGCTTGTTCTCAAAATATCTGTAGATGGTGCTCTCCGGTGAACCTATTCTTACTCCTAATTTTTTAAAGGTAAATTCCTCAAATCCGATCTCATCGATCAGGTAAATACTGTGCTCAACTATCTTTTTCCCTAACTGGCTTGAATCAGGATCTTTGATGAAAAGCTTTTCATTAACCTGTATTTTTATACTGCTAAATAGTTTTTCCAATCTTGTTAATTTATTTGCATGCAAATATAATAGCATTACTATCGTTTTTGCATTTATTTATATCATAAGCAATAATCGCCGCAAATTGTTTGCATCAAATCAATTTTTTATTGTGAAACCTGTTTTTTAATTCTCTGTATTCTCTCCGAAGTGTTGGGTAAATGGTGTTGTAGCCGATGATGGCTTTGGGCAAATGATCTTTATGAAATATCTGTAAAGAAGGTATTGCCGTTAATTTCCTGGGCTATTGTCCATAGAGCCTACTGCCATTGAATTCTAATTGATGCATCTCTTTTTGATATCCGTCAATTGCGATAAAAGCGCAGTCTTGTTCATCATGACCCACATGGTTGTTTTTGTGGATCAAGGGGTGCTTAAAAACCGGCATTGCTTAGAAATATATTTTTTGAGGAAGATTATTGTGGTATCGAGGTTCATCCGAAAAATAGTTGCTTTTTTGATGCCGAACAGCCTCTCAGACGCCATGGGGTAATTCCTCTGTCCCCCCAAACCACAAGTTACGCATTATTCACCATAGATTCAATCGGCAATAGCCTCAACCAGCCCAACAAAAAATAGCTACTTTTCGTTCACATAGCTGTTTATGGCCCGGGCAGCCATATGTAGGTATTGTAAGCAAAGACAAGATTATCGAACTTCGTTTTGGGGGGTGACGGGGGTAAGAATAGGTGTTAATTTATTTCACGGAATCTTCATCAAATCTGGTGCTGTCCTTCGCAAATGAAAACAACTGAAAAATTATGGACCGACCTTTCCTGTAACTCCAGTCATTGGTAAAACACTGTTACTCCCTTCCATAGAAGGAAATAAATATAACTGAACGCTAACTTTTAGTGCAAAACGGTTATCGCATCAAATGAAACATGAATTTTCGTTCTCCCTTGAAGAGATCGGATCTGTACGTTGCAATGACCATGTAGAATCCGGTCTCAGATAAAACATTCTGGTAATATCCGTCCCAACCCACATTTGGATCATCTGTTTGAAACAGCAATTGCCCCCAACGGTTATAAATCATCATGTGGAATTCTGTGAGATCACAGGTAACGGTTGGCTTATAAAAATCGTTGATTTGATTGTTATCGGGAGAAAAAGCATTGGGCAGGTGAAACCAGCAGTTGCAGTTCATTACATGTACATTTATTGAGTCTTCAACCGTTTCACACGCCGTTTCAGCCGTCAATTTGTATACTCCTTCGGTTCTTATGATTTTGGTTGCAGAAGTGGTCCCGTCTGACCAAAGAATATCAAATTCACTGTTACCGAGTGAAATAAATAGTGATGATCCATCACAAATTGTGGTATCCGAAACCAAATTAATATCTATTTCTTCAATATAAGTTACTAAGATCGTGTCCAGGAAGGTGCAAATTCCATTGCTGACAGATAACCGGTATTCTCCGGAATTATTTACGATACGTACAGAATCCTGCGATCCATTGTCCCATTCGTAGCTAACCTGGCCTGTCGATGATGCATTTATTGTGATCTGATCTCCCGGACAGATCGCTGTATCGTCCTGAACAATTCCGCGAGTATCCAAAGTATCATACATAACCAGAATGGTATCCGTCTTTCTAATGCATTCTGAAAGCATGACATCTACCCAGTATTTACCTTCCCGGGTAACTAAAAAGGTAGAATTTGTAGATCCATCCTGCCATTTATACGTGGCGTTTGACTGGGTGGCGTCCAGTAGCAATGTTTCATTTACACAGAGGGTGGTGTCATTGCCTAAAAAACCGTTGGTGTCTGCACTATTAAAATTGCAGTTGCCTTGAAATACAAGCGATTGAACAAAATCAGGAAGTGCCAGCGTTAACGTTTGTGTTGAATCAATCAAAATGGCGTCACGAATGTAATTAACATTTGATGCATCATTGTTCGGGTTTTCTATTACTCCTATTGAACCGCTAAATTCATCCGTTACATAGATGTTCCCATCCGGCCCTAATTGCAGATCACCCAGAGCAAGGCAATTGCAACGGCCTATTTCAGCTACCGAAGCCCTGATAGCAGGAATGGTATAGTCTGTCAGGGTCAGCTGAAAAATCTGCCCTCCCTGAAAGGTTCCGACATAAAGTTTTGAATCATCCGGAGAAAATTCATACCCGTAATCATTGTGAAAGTTCAACTCTAACGAAGGGCTTGTGATCGGAAGATAGTCACATACTATTCCGGAACTGTTATCGAATCGATAGAGTTCGATGGTATCCCTGTAGAATCTGCCACACGCAATGAAATTGCCGCAATGGGAAAGTTTCATGTTGCCTATGGTTGCAGTCAGGTCAAGCGGAACCAACCCGTGTTTAGGACCGATTTGGGTCTCCACAGGCGTTTCATTCAATCCGTTTTCAGTGATCAGGTATGAATAGAAACTATTGTTAAGGAACCCATGTACCACCAGCCAGATATCTACGCCATTCTGATGGTGAACAGCCGTCATCTTTTCAGCTAGCGGACTAATAAGGTCTTTGTTTTTTATCGAAACATCTCCTCTCCCTCCGTCCAGACGCATGTCTATAATGTTGTATTTTAACCCATCGGATTGACCCTCTCTGTCCAGCGTAAACAAATAATAGAGATTCGGGTTCCCCGGATGAGGTACGATCAATGAACCCTGGGTTGTCGACACATCTGCTTTTAAGTTTGAACCATTTGGCATGGTATCATGATCTGCGTTCAATACCGTGATGCCGCTGGTATAAAACAATAATTTACCGTTTTCGTCACAGATGCTGGCCGCACTTTCTCGGCAATACATGTTCCCGTCTTTCTTTAACACAGGACTGCCTGAATTAAAATCCAGGCCTACACATTCGCCTAACTGGAAAGGATTGATCTCATCTCCTCCAAAATACCAAACGTTTGCTCTGTTTTGAGAATAAACAAAATTAGAAAGCAGCAACAGGTAGATCAATAGCAATGATTGCCTCATGTTTTCAAAAATGACCCATTGAACCGCGGAATGTTCAATGCACCGTGTCAAAATATTTTAATGTTTTTCGGCCCTTCGAACCGTCAACAGCATCAAATAAATAAAAACAGGGCAAACTCCTTCATCGACGACCCAAGTTTATAGCCTTATTTTCGGCATAATTTGCTTACTTTCAGCAAACTAAGGTCTTGCGTAACAAACATCAACTACCGCTCAGTTAAATGTCATTTTAATCTAATTCGGGGGAGTTGACGACTTGTTAAATGTGCTCCATTCGAACAGTTCGAATCAACCCTTCCTTGCTTTTATAAGTTATAAGGAAAATGCCTTTCGGCAGGTCTCCAAGATCAATTGAATTCAGGTTTTCACCCCTCCTAACCGAAACTCCGAGGACATTGAACACGTTTATTTCTTTAACTGTCTCTGAAAAATAGACCATCTGACTGAATGGATTCGGATATACCTGGATCAGGTTCCGTTTCGGTTCATCGATACTAACAGTCGAAGAAACGATGACCCTGTAGTCTTCACATTCTCCGTGCTGGCCGATTGGTCCGGTATCATCTATGTAACCGCAAGGTATAGGCTCAATGTGCCCGTCTGATGGAAGCATGTCATTATATATCCTCATTCTTGTGTTTCCTGCTTTTACCCCTGAAGGAACATCTATCTGGAACGAGACCGTCACCGTGGGATTATTCACCGTTACATCGTTGCAGTCTATTTCTTTGGAAAGTACTGTTTCATTAGGATCATCAAAATCAAAATCCTGGTTCCAGTCAACCCATATTCTGAAATTGAGTTTTCCTGAAAATGAACCAATGAAACTTGGATCGTAATAAAATCTTAGATCAACCGGATATGAACTTCCGGCTTTTAGTTCAGCATCTTTCGCACCGGATGTCCCCGTAAGCACAAAATTGGCATAACCGCCATCATATGGGGTAACATTTTCCATACCTGCGAGCTTAATGCTTTCAATGCCTGTAAAAGGGCCGTTTTTAAAGGGCGGGGGAATACAATAGTCTTGAGAAAAACCTATGTTCCACGCCAAAACCATCACCGCAATCGATGTGCTAAACTTTTTAAATTTCATACCATCTCTTTTTTGTTATAGACGAGATCTAAGGACCATTGGTTGCTAATTTTTAATAAAATGACAGTTGCATCCATGTTATTGACTTGTTTATGACATACCTCAAGAAAGGAATCAAAAAAATCAACTAAAAAGCAAAATTTAACATTTCTCAAACGCAAACGTGACAAGGATATTTCAAAATTAGCAGACCACTGAGTATACTTTTACATCGAAAAAAAACACTATGTATAAAAAACAAAAATCTCAACTAAATAACCTTAGCAGGTCTCTCCAAAAGTTGTACAACTCAGGCCAGTGGCATGCTATGGATGAACTGGCCAGAAAAGCTGTCCTGAACAAACTGAATCGATTGTGGGAAAAGCTTCAACCGTATCTCACCCGTCGTGAACTTCGTAAGATTCTGGCTTCTCTGGCTTTTCTAACGGGTTTCGGCGGGGCATTGCATGCACAGCAATTCGGGAACGTACAGGTCAATCCATTCGGTCTTAGTAAGGCACAGCCCAATACAGGAAACTCCATAAGAATTGTTGACCTTGACGGCGACGGTGACCTGGATATGGTCGGCGCCAATTACGACTATTATACGAGTACTACTTCATTCTTCTACAGGGAGAATACGGGAACCAAAGAAAACCCACAGTTTGGAAATCCACAGAATAATCCATTCGGATTATCAACGTATGCATCACTGATCCACATGTCGGCGGTGATCGATATGGATAATGACGGTGATTTGGACATTGTTGCTACCAGTTACGGCAGTCCTGACCCGATGGTTTACTTTGAGAACAACGGCACCAAGAACAGTCCATCATTTAAAACACCTGTCCTTGATCCTTTCAATTTTAGTTCATCAGATAACTTTGGTTTACCTACAGTTGTTGCAGGAGATATTGATAACGACGGAGATCCTGACGTGATGTTCTTTAGTTACGACGGTGCTTCTTTCTTTGAGAATACCGGCTCACCTGCAAGTCCTTCATTTGCCTTACCGGTAGCAAGCGCTTTTAATATTTCAATGCCCAACGGAACATTCTTCGGTGCAGAATTATTTGACCTGGATAATGACGGCGACCTGGATTTGCTGGTAAATCAAAACGATGCCGGCAGGGCCGTATATTTTGAAAATACAGGAACTCCAGTAGCTCCGGATTATGCTGCAGGCCAAAATAACCCATTCGGTTTGTCGGCATTGAACGGTAAAAGCCTGATGGCTGTTTCCGCAGCGGATCTTGACAATGACGGTGATACTGACCTGCTGTTCACTGATTTTATGTACTCGTATTCAACGTACGGTTACGAAAGCAATTTCTATTATTTTGAAAACACCGAAGTTTTAAATGTCAGGGAAGTTCGTAACAATAACCTGAATATATATCCTCAGCCATGTACTGAATATTTTATGCTTGACCTGTCAGAAAGTAACGACAAATCAATGGCAATGAAGATCACGGGCTTGAGAGGAGAATCTTATCTTACGGCTGAACTAAAAGGCAACCAAACGCATAAGATCCCGGTCGCAGATCTCGTTCCAGGCGTTTATTTTGTGCAGGTAAATGGGGTTAATTACAAATACAATGGGAAGTTAATAAAGAACTGATATTCAATAAATAAAAATATTTATTATACTGTTTTAGATTTGAAAATAGCAGTACATCTAAAACATGAACCAGTCCGGTTAGATAAAATTCTAGCGAAACAGTACGGGTCAGATATGTTGAATGAGTTCGCTTTTCCTTTAAATAAAGGAGAATTGCGCTCTTTAATTTACTTTAATTGTTGGTATTAACATATATTTTATATATTTGGTTTAATCAACTATAACGGCAAAAAAAGAAGTAGAACTCTATTTGCCTGACTACCAACAATTAACACGACTGACATGAAAAATTTGCACTATTTTTTACTATTGACAGTACTGATCATTATTGCCGGATGCGAAACTGACCCTACAGAAGTTCAGTTTTCCGGCAATTCCGTGGAAAATACCAGTATTGTTGTTCCGCATGAAAACCAATCACTTATGATCAACATATGTGCAACAAATTGTCCGCCTTGTGGCGGCTGGGGCTGGACTATGTTTGATGAGGTCGCTTATAAAACAAGGGACGAATCTCTGCCTCTGATGATCTATAGCGCCAATCCTTTTGCAGAACACCTGATTTGTGAAGAAGGGACGATTATTGATGATTATCTGGGGGTGACAGGCTATCCTACCTTCGCTGCAAACAACGAAATGATGTTGAGCAGAAATGGTGGAAGTGTAAATGTCTATAACGAAAAGCAGATGATCTATGATACGATTGCCAGCCATTCAAATAGCGTGGTATCAGCAGGTGCAGGACTTCATTTCTGGATGAAGAAGGACGGATACATCCGTTTTTCATATAAAATGACCTTATTCGATCCTGAGGATAACGCCAATTACCAGCTTGCGATCTATGTTGTCGAGGATAAGGTAAAAGCGTATCAGGCAGGACATAAAGATGGAATTGACGCAATTCATCCTTTTGTTTTAAGAGACGGGTATAAAGGAGCCTGGGGAGTCCCCTTTACGGGAGATAACGTCAGAGGGGCGAGCATGATAGGTGGTGGATCCATACCAATTGGCGTGGACTATTCGTCTGGACTGGAATGGGATATTGACAATATCCATATTTACACCGTTATTTATAATGTTACAAACCCGCTAATCCCATCTAAAGGCATTAAATTCGTCAATGCATCTGAAGGTGTAAGAATTTTACCATAGACTCAGATGAATTCTCTAAATGAATAAGACAACCGGGTCCTTTTTTTTCTATTTAATTCTTATTCAATGCTTTCACAATTGGCATGCACAGGGTTGGGAAGCTGGTTGTATACGAGTATATAAGTTATATCCCGTGCGTGGATTGAATACGCCCATGGTCGCATGGTCAATCTGATCTCCGTTTATCCTAATCCATCGTCAGGAGAATCTAACATTTCAATAAGTACCGGTTTAATTGGTAAACAGTTTCTCCTATACAATTCCAGCGGTCACATGATATTATCAGGGCAACTCTATTTTTAAAAACATGAAAACTGGCATCGGCAAACTACCAAAAGGCGTTTACTGCCTGAAAACGGAAGGATACAGCGGGACAATGAAACTTGTCTTTGAATAAGGCTGAGTCCTGTGTATGCAGACAAACAATTGACCAATGCGCTTAAATTGGAACGAGAGGTCGTGAATCCTTTGATCCGGAAAGATTAATCGTTGAACATTATTTTGCCAACATTTTGAGTGACACCTCCTTCTGTCAGTCTCAGAAAATAAAGTCCGCCTGGCAAACCATCACGATACAAAGTAAGAGAATCCCCTGAAAGACCATCTACTTGCCTTACAACTGCACCTTGCACATTAAGTATGCTCAGGCTCGCATGGCTTCTAAATTGTTTGAATTCAATAATTACGTGTGATCTCGCGGGATTTGGATAATAAAGCGGAAAATCTTCTGAATTCACTTTTTCTACACCAGTATACAGGGGTTCATCCGTACGAAAAACACCATTGTCACGTGTACTGCAATATATCCTGTCATCACTGGAATAAGTCAGATCGAGAACGTTCAATCCCAAAAGGTCTTGATTGGTTGCCGTCCAGCTTTCTCCATAATCACTGGTTTTAAAAATTCCATTGCCGCGCGTTGAAACGTACATCACATCATTTTTGTCAAAAATGAAAGACGATACGGAAGAATCTAATTCTTTGATTTCAACAGGCAACCAATTTTCGCCATGGTCAGGCGAATAAACCATCTTGTCCCCATAAGAAGAAAGGGCATAGACCTGTCCTTTACTGTTCGATTTGATCTTTGCTATGTCAGTTTTGATCGGTGTTGACAAAGTATCCCAGCTCTGACCGCCGTCCATACTTCGAAAAATCTGACCAGTGCGGCTTCCGCCAAAAATGTAATCCTCAGAATTAATATTTAAGCAAAATATCGCGTTTTCAACCCCGATATTGTTTGTCGCTTCCTCCCATGTGTCGCCATTATCTTCGGATTCGTATATTCCGCCGGTTGATAACATTAAGAAGAGTTTACCGTCGCTGTTAGATACTATACCATTAATGATAGGAATGCCAATTGGATAACCGGGCAATGTTTGGCCAATATCCGTCCACGTCTCACCATTGTCATCTGAACGAATCAGTCCTGCACTCGCAAAAAATCCCTGGACAAGAGAAACAAAGATCTGCTGGTTCTTATTAACAACAAACTGATAATTGCTGCTGCCACCTGCATATAATGACCTCCAGTCCTGATTGTCAGAAGAGTATTTAAATAAATTCAATTGGACAGCGCCAGCGTAAACATTTGAAGCCCCATCGCTGAAAAGATAATCGACATTCGCATATTTAAATCCTGCATTCAGTTGCTCCCAGTGCTTTCCGATGTCGGCTCCCAGGAAGACGCCATTATCCGCGGTACCGATGCAGACCTTATTTGAACCGTTGAACGTCAAATCTATTATTTCACCAGAATTCAGATCCCCATTAATATTTATCGCATCATTGGTTCCTGCTTCCAGATAATACACGTTGCCATGGTAGTCTCCAACCCAGAGGTTGTCATTTAAATCGATATACAATACCGGATTGCGCAGACCCATAAAATCAATGCTCACATGTTCCCATTCAATGCCATCATCAGTTGACACTTTTACCCCTTCCCCATCAATACCGGCATAAATATGATTTTCTGAATTGCTAGCCAGATCACTTAACGACATGTTGTCCCAAAGCAGATTCCAGGTTTTGCCATTGTCCGTTGATTTATAAAAATGAGGCAATTCAGGGATTGAGATATATATTATTCCATTTGAGGTAATATGGATCTTTTCAATCCGGAAATCTCCAGAAATGCCATTTATCGTCAATGTATCCCACGTAGCACCATCGTCAGTCGAACGAAATATTTTTTCAATGGCGCCAGCATAAATATCGGCATTCGCATTAAAAGCAATTGCAGAGATATTCTCTGATAGACCTGAGGATACCCAGTTTTTTTCGCTTTGCTGATATCGATAGAGCCCTTCAGTAGTTCCTGCAAATAATTTATTTATTGAGGTTCCCCCTAAAGCTTGTATGTTGAGCGACCCAAGTCCTTTGTTTCTGGACACCCATTGATCTCCGACAAATTCATACACTCCGTTTTTAACAGTCCCTGTAAACAATTCGCCATCTTTCAATTTAATGATTGATGTAATACTTTCATCAGCCGGTGCATGCATCTGTTCCCAGGTAAGCGTTTGTCCTTTCGACTCAGATGGGATAACCATCAATCCTAACACGATTAAGGTGCTTGCCAGTAACTGTTTCCCTGTTTTGAAAACCAATTGACGCTTTTGATCCTTGTTCTTCATATTGATATACTTTAGATCGATAAATCACTACATGTATATTGTATTCCATGCATGTAAAACCTGCGTATTAAAGACGTTTTGAGCATTGAAATGGTTGCATCCTGGCAATTGCCTGAGCCATGTTAAAACTCAATTCAATCGGTGCATATATTGCGCTAAAGCATTTATGATCAGACAGATGAAGCACATTGCCATTTTAGGTTCGCTACATATATGTTAAAGTCTATGCGAGAATTACGTGCGGTTGATTGCTTATATTCGCTTGCATGAGGTTTATACTTCTAACCCTGGTTCTTTTTGGTTTCTGCGATATTGAGGCTCAGGATCTGACGGTAAGCACTGACAGTGTATATGGGGAAGGTTCTGCTGATCAACTCATGATCGGCACAGAAACTCTTGAGATCATAAATTACTCAGACACCACGTATGTGGTCATGGTGAGGCAGATCGAATCAAACAGGAATGCCCTGCAATGGAGCAGGACCCTGTTCACGCACTATGTTACATACCCTCCGTGGGTTGACAGTATTTCATTCGAACTCAGTAACAAGGACACAGGAAGCTTGACCTTTGAATTTTACCCGGATTTCATCGCAGGTTGCGTGGTAGAGAAGTATGAGATCCTTTCTACCGGACGCTCCGTGCAAAGGGATACGGTGTACGTAAAAGCCTGTGCCTTGAATACGATGACAGTGTCTGACCTCAAACCACGGGTTCTGATCTACCCAAATCCTACAGCAAATGAGCTATTTTTTGAAATTAATTCCGGCCTTCCATGCAAAGATT
>DJML01000040.1 GCA_002436505.1 Bacteroidetes bacterium UBA6491
ATCATGGTCAATTGTAACCCGGAAACGGTTTCAACTGATTTTGACATGGCAGATAAACTCTATTTTGAACCTGTCTTCTGGGAGCATCTTAGAGAGATCATTGAGTTGGAGAAACCAATCGGCGTTATTGTCCAGCTTGGCGGCCAGACAGCTCTTAAGCTTTCTGAAAAACTTGATGAAATGGGTATAAGGATAATTGGAACCTCATTCAAGGACATGGATCTTGCGGAAGATCGCGGAAGTTTCTCTGATCTTCTGAAAGAACTTGGCATTCCGTACCCGGATTACGGGGTAGCTGAGAATGCTTACGAAGCGATCCAGATTGCCAATGAAGTAGGTTACCCTGTCCTGGTTAGACCATCTTATGTTTTGGGTGGCCAGGGCATGAAGATCGTCATTAATGATGAGGACCTGCAAAAGGCTGTAATTGATCTTCAGGGAGACCTGCCGGGCAACAGAATATTGATCGACCACTTTCTGGACAGAGCAGAGGAGGCCGAATCAGATAGCATCAGTGACGGAGAAGAAGTGCATATTATGGGCATTATGGAACACATTGAGCCTGCAGGGATCCACTCCGGAGATTCATCAGCTGTATTGCCACCATTTGGTTTTTCAGAAGCTGTAATGGCTCAGATAGAGGAATACACGATCAAAATAGCGAGAGCCCTGAATATAATCGGGCTGCTGAACATACAATTCGCTGTAAAAAACGAAAAGGTGTATGTGATAGAAGCAAACCCGAGGGCATCTAGAACGGTACCTTTTATATGCAAGGCTTACAACGTACCATATGTGAACATTGCAACCAAAGTGATGTTAGGTGAGAAAAAACTATCTGACTTCAAAATTGTTCAACAACCAAGAGGATATGCGATCAAAAAGCCGGTTTTCTCATTTAACAAGTTCCCAAAGGTCAACAAAGAACTTGGGCCTGAAATGAAATCCACCGGGGAAGCAATTCTGTTCGTAAAAGACCTTAAAGATCCTTACTTCAGAGAATTGTATAAAGAGAAATCAATGTACCTAAGCCGTTAAACAATATGATCCTTAAGACACTCTTCTATGCTATCCTGATATACTTTGCTATCCGTATCGGGCAAAGGATATTTACCGTAAGAAAAGCGGTAAAGGAAATGCGTTCAAGAATGGAAGACTATGCCCGTGACCAGCAATTTGGCGACAGCAGGCAGGAAGGTGATGTTATAATAAAGAATACAGGGAAAAAAAGAGATCAGAAATATGAGGCAGGGGATTATGTCGATTATGAAGAAATAGACTGATCCCCACGCTTAAGTCTGGTTAGAAGAGCCGGATCTTTTTCAAGTGCATTTCCTACAACAACAACATCAGCTCCGGCATCCCAGGCCTTTTTCACACCTTCTGCATCAGTAATGCCTCCGCCTACAATTATTGGATTTTTTGTAAGGGCACGCACCTGTCTTATAGCATTGTCAGAGACAGGCTTCATTGCTCCGCTTCCGGCATCCATATAAGTCAGTTTCAAGCCAAGCTGCTCTCCTGCAAGAGCTGTAACTGCAGCCAGTTCGGGTTTGTTGTACGGAATAGGAACGGTATTGGAGATGTAGGAAACGGTTGTAGTTGTCCCGCCATCCATTAAAATATAACCGGTAGGGATAATTTCCAGACCAGATCTTTGGAGAAGAGGCGCAGCTTCCACATGCTTGCCTATGAGCAATTCAGGATTACGACCGGAAATCAAAGACAACAGCAATATAGCGTCGGCTTCAGGATGGATCTGATCATTGCCCCCGGGAAAGATCACACAGGGAATATCGGTGCGCTCCCTGATCAATTGGATCGTTGCTGCCATGCTTCCTTTTGTGATAACACTTCCTCCGACAAGAATAATATCTATGTGAGGTGTGCTCTCAACTGAAAGCAGCCTATCCAGATGTACAGGATCTGATTTATCAGGATCAATTAGCACCGCCAAAGATTTTATTCCCTGGTCTTTTCGCGTGTGAATAAATTTATTGATCGAATTATCCATTCGTTACTGCAAAGAAACACATTTTGTTGGTTATCAAATCCTTGTGATATTCTTCAAAATAACAACCAGAAATGTAAATTTATTGTTATCAACAGCTAAACCCGTTTAACAATCGCACACGAAAAACGACAAATATTTTTCGTGTGGAAAAGTGCAATCGTGATAATCGAAGATCAAAAATAACTTTGGAGAAAAACCCCCAAAGAGTTTTTAGAGTTTTTAGTTTAGTTATTTACCCAATACAAAGTCCTAAGTAGTAGTAGCTTATGAGCGCAAACAGCCCCAAGAAAAACAGCCAGAAAGGCCTTACTTTTTCAAGATTCTTCACAAAAGATGGAGTTAATCCTTATGATCAGTTCGAATACGAATTAAGAAGTTCAGTCATCAGAAATCCAGCTGGTGATGCTGTGTTTGAAATGCATAATGTCGAAGTGCCAAAAGCATGGTCTCAGGTTGCTACTGATATTTTAGCGCAAAAATATTTTAGAAAGGCTGGCATTCCGCAACCGGACGGAACCACCGGAACGGAAACATCATTGAAGCAGGTTGCTCACCGTCTTGCAGATTGCTGGAGGACATGGGGAGTCCAGTACAATTATTTTGCTTCAGAGAAGGACGCAAACATATTTTATGATGAACTGGTGTTCAGCATCATGTCTCAGCATGCAGCACCAAACTCACCACAGTGGTTCAATACAGGGTTGTATAATACTTATGGTATTGCAGGCAAACCTCAGGGTCACTATTTTGTTGACCAGAACACTGGAAAATTAAAAAGATCGACCTCTGCATACGAACGGCCTCAACCTCACGCCTGTTTCATCCTTTCAGTGAATGATGACCTGGTAAACGAAGGCGGGATCATGGACCTGTGGGTTCGTGAAGCAAGGATTTTTAAATACGGATCTGGTGTTGGAACCAACTTTAGTAAGATCCGAGGAGCGAATGAAAAACTTTCCGGCGGCGGAAACTCCAGCGGCCTGATGTCATTCCTGAAAATTGGTGACCGTGCTGCAGGTGCTATCAAATCAGGCGGTACAACAAGAAGAGCTGCTAAAATGGTATGCCTTGACCTTGATCATCCTGAAATAGAAGAATTCATTAGCTGGAAAAAGAACGAAGAGAAGAAAGTAGCGGCAATGATCGATCATGGTTATAGCTCTGACTACGAAGGAGAGGCCTATCAAACAGTATCAGGACAGAATTCCAACAATTCTGTACGTATTCCTAACTCTTTCTTTGAGGCTTTGGAAAATGGAGAGGACTGGAACCTTCTTGCCAGAACAGATGGCAGGATCGTAAAATCCGTTGAATCAAATAAGATCTGGGATGACATTGCATCCGCGGCATGGGCCTGTGCAGATCCTGGGGTTCAATACGACACCACCATCAATGAATGGCATACATGCCCTGAAGGAGGTACTATCAATGCATCAAACCCTTGCTCGGAATATATGTTCCTTGACAATACTGCATGCAACCTTGCTTCTTTGAACTTGCGTCATTTCTTTGATACAGAAACTCTTGAATTTAACGTAAAAGGACTGGAGTATGCGTCAAGACTTTGGACAGTTGTGCTTGAGATATCGGTGCTTATGGCACAATTCCCATCTAAGGACGTTGCAAAGCTGTCTTTTGATTACAGAACACTCGGTCTTGGATATGCAAACCTTGGTTCTGTGTTAATGCTTTCTGGTATTCCTTATGACAGCCAGGAAGCAAATGCAATATGTGGAGCGGTCACAGCAATACTGACCGGAACGGCATATGCGACCTCTGCTGAAATGGCAGGGCACCTTGGCCCATTCCCTGAATACGAAAAGAACAAAGACCACATGTTGCGTGTAATGCGTAATCACAGGTATGCTGCTTATAATGCAGACGAATATGAGAACCTGAGCATTAAACCGGTAGGTATCGATCCAAAATATTGCCCGGAGTATCTTCTTAAAGCATCGTGTAACGCATGGGATAAAGCAGTTCAGCTTGGAGAAAAGAACGGCTATAGAAACGCACAAACTACCGTAATTGCTCCTACAGGCACCATAGGCCTTGTTATGGATTGCGATACGACCGGTATCGAACCTGATTTTGCTTTGGTGAAATTTAAAAAATTGTCAGGTGGAGGGTACTTTAAAATTGTAAATCAATCTGTTCCTCAGGCCTTGAGAAATCTTGGGTACAAGGAACAACAAATTGAAGATATTGTAAATTATGCAAAAGGGCATGCTACACTTGTAGGCGCGCCTCATGTCAGTCCGGAATCACTCAGAGGCCTGGGATTCAATGATACGGACATCGAAAAGATAGAAGAAGGACTTCCCTCTGCGTTTGAGATCGGTTTCGTTTTCAACCAATGGACACTGGGAGTTGAAACAATGAACAGATTGGGCTTTGATGAGAAGGATTTCAGTCATCCAGAATTTAATTTGTTAGAAGAGTTAGGGTTTGATGAGGACCAGATCGCTGAAGCAAATGATTATATATGCGGAACAATGACTGTGGAAGGAGCCCCTTGGATCAAATCGGAGCACTTACCTGTTTTTGATTGTGCAAACAGATGCGGAGAAAAAGGTACCAGGTTCATACATGCTCATGGCCATATCCGAATGATGGGTTCTGCCCAGCCATTCATTTCAGGCGCAATCTCTAAAACGATTAATTTACCTAATGAAGCGACAGAAGAGGATATCAAATCCTGTTATAAGCTGAGCTGGGAACTTGGTTTGAAAGCAAATGCCCTATACAGAGACGGATGTAAACTCTCTCAACCTTTATCAAATAAAAGCGATAAGAAGAAAAAGGTTGCGAAAGAAGAGGATCAACTTGAAGCGGTTGAACGCGCTGTTGGAGATAAAGCAGAATTGAGCCTTGATGACATAACCCCGTCCATGGTGCTGGAAGCGGCCAGAAAGATCATTGACGAATCCACGGATACACAATTTAAGAGCCAGCTCTCAAATATTGTTGAACGCAAAAGATTGCCATATCAAAGACGTGGTTTCACACAAAAAGCAAAGGTCGGAGGACAAACCTTATTTATACGTACAGGGGAATACAACGATGGCAAACTGGGTGAAATCTTTGTAGACATGCATAAAGAAGGAGCAACCTTCAGATCATTGATGAACTGCTTCTCTATCGCCGTCTCAATCGGATTGCAATACGGTGTGCCATTGGAAGAATTTGTAGATAAATTCACATTCACAAAATTCGAACCTGCAGGTTATGTAGATGGCCACCCGAACATTAAAAGTGCGACATCTATAATTGACTTTATGTTCAGGCTGTTGGGCTTTGAATATTTAGGAAAAACAGATCTTGTACAGGTTCCCCCTGCTGATAATGAACATAAAACCCGCTCTGAAAAAGCGAATAACCATAAGATCCTTCCTTCTGCTGAGCTAAAGGTAGGATCAGTTAATAAACTCCCTGAACCACAGGTGATTGCGGACGCAGGTCCTTCTTCATCTGCCGGGTCATCGATGAAGCTCCAAAGCTCTACAGATGCACTTTTGGGAGGAATTCAGAGCGATGCACCTGCTTGTAACGTATGTGGCCACATGACGGTGCGCAGCGGAACATGTTATAAATGCCTAAATTGTGGTAACTCTTTAGGTTGTAGTTAGTAAGTAGTATAACAAAATGGAAGTCCGCCTTGTGAAAGGCGGACTTTTTTTATTTCTTGACACCAGAATGTCCTTGCTATTTATGATACAAGCGATCCATGGATAAATTATGCTGCACAGACAATTATTTCATTTATCTCACGTTCCAACTTTAGTGGTGCTTCGCAGAGTATAAATCTTCAGATCTTGTTCACGGTCGAGGCAATACTTCAAGTATTTTTTTATCTTTTCACGCATAACTGATTTGTCTATGAGAATCTTCCGTTTTTTCTTTCTGGTTTTTGTTTTAACCGCATTTGCATGCAACAGGAGCAGCACTTCCATCACCTCTCTTGATCCTGCATTTAAACAACATATCTATGGGTATACCTATGGGGTGATTCAAAGGGAGTCCAAGATCACTATTGTTCTCGCTGATTCAGTGGACAAAAAGAAACAAGGCAAGATATCTCTTCAAGATCTGTTTGTGTTTGAGCCTGAAATAAAAGGATCAGTGGAGTGGTTTAATAACAGAACGATCGTTTTTACTCCGGAAGAAAGATTGCCATCAGGAACTAAATATTCTGGTGTGTTCAACCTGGGAGAAATTAAGCATGTTAAAAGATCCCTTCGTCGCTTTCCACTCCATTTTGAGTCACAGGAACAATCATTGCAATATAAAAACGGGAATTTAAGCTATTACTCAAGGTACAACAATAAGTACATGTACCTCACCGGAAGGATAAGCCTGAACAGTTATGAAGATATTGAGTTCATGGAGAAGATATCTTCAGCATCTTTGAACGGGAAACAACTAAAGATTAAATGGAATCACAGCAGGAATGCTGATTATTGGTTTAGGATAGATTCTGTTGAGCGAACCGGAAAGGATCAGGTCCTTTCGCTGAAATTAGACCTGAAAGAGCTTTGGCAGGTGAATACCCTCGAACGCACATTCGATGTCCCTGGCCTTGACAGGTTTGAACTGATCTCACAGGAATTGATCCAGGAACCTGATCAAAAACTACAATTGACTTTTTCAGAGTATCTGGCGGCGGGCCAGGACCTGAATGGATTGATAACTATCAATGGGATTGAAGATCTGTCTTACCAGATATCAGGAAACACAGTATATGTTTACTTCAAAAAACGATACTCCGGCCAAAAGCAACTGCAAATCCATGGCATGATCAAGAACTACTTTGGCTATCCAATGGGTGAAAACTATACAAATGATCTGTTTTTCGAATCAACAAAACCTCAGATTAAGCTTATAGGTGAAGGAAACATTGTTCCAGCTGCCGGCGGAGTGTTTTTTCCATTTGAAACGATCGGTCTAAAGAAGGTCGACGTCCGTATCTTTAAGATCAGGGAACGTAACATTGCTCAGTTCCTTCAGGTAAATACCATCGGCGGAAACAATGAATTACGACGCGTTGGTGAGATGGTCCATGAATCTACCGTAGACCTGGCAGTGAACGGAAAGAACGATACCATCAACTGGATCAGACAAAGTCTGGACCTGCGAAAACTGGTGAAAACTGAGCCGGGCGCCATTTACCGGGTGATGCTGAGCTTCAAACGGTCGTACACTGCATATGAATGTGCCGATGACCTTTCTGAGGATAACGATCACAGTGCCTCTGAAAATGAAATGTTCTATGATTATTACGGCGACCAGTATTATTACATGAACAATTATGATCCATGCAATAGCCAGTACTACTACAGGTCGTCAAGGACAAGGAATATTCTTGTTTCTGACGTTGGCATGATCGCAAAGCTTGGGAATGACAAGAAACTACATGTTATAATAAATGACATCAATTCAGCAAAGACTGTACAGGGTGTAAAAGTGTCAGTATACAGCTACGATCATCAAAAACTACGATCAGGAATCACCAATTCAGAGGGCACAGCAAGCTGGACCCTCGTCGAAAATGAAGAACCTTACCTCGTTATTGCAGAACATGGAACTCAAAGAGGGTATCTTAAAATGAATGACGGAGCATCTAATTCATTGTCCAAGTTTGAAGTAGATGGAGCAAGAACCAAAGATGGAATTGACGGATTTATCTATGCGGAAAGAGGTGTTTGGCGACCCGGTGATTCCATTTACATCAATTTTGTCTTAAATGACAAGCAGCATGCTCTGCCTGCGTCCCATCCAGTACAGTTTGAATTACTCGACCCGCAGGGTAAACCGGTAGTGAAGGACATTAAGACAACTTCCCTGAACGGGGTGTTTGATTTCTATACTGCAACTAACATCGATGCAACAACAGGGACATACAGGGCTGTAGTAACTGTGGGGACACAGAAGTTCTATCATGCAGTGAAGATAGAATCAGTAAAACCAAACAGATTGAAAATGGATCTTGAGTTCGAGAATAAGATGCTCAAAAGCTATGAATCAAACAAAGGTACGATTAGTTCCGAATGGCTGCATGGTGCAAAAGCCTCAGGGTTAAAATCCTCTGTTAACGTGAGTTTGTTCAACTCCAGTTATGAATTTGAAAACTTCAGCGATTATACGTTTACGGATCCGACCAAATCATTCTCTTCTGAAGAGATCATTCTGGTCGAACAGAACCTTGATGATAACGGCAAAACGTCGTTTGAGGCAAATTTTCCGACAACATCAAATGCTCCAGGGGTCCTTTTGGCAAATTTTGTTACAAAGGTTTATGAAAAGAGTGGCAATTTCAGCATTGATCAATTTGCAAAATACCTGTCGCCGTACAAGCAGTATGTAGGTGTAAGGATACCCAAAGGCAGCCTTGAATATGGTACACTGGTCACGGACCAGGCCCATAAGATTGAGTTTGCTACCGTGAGTGAAGATGGCAAGCCGCTGGATAAAAAGAAGGTTCAGGTGAAAATATATAAACTGGAGTGGAGATGGTGGTGGAACAGGCAGAATGACCTTTCAAGTTTCATTAGCTCAAGCAGTATTATTCCTACGGTAGATACAGTTTTGGTGTCGAAAAACGGAACGGTTCCTTTCAACTTCCAGGTAAACCAACCTGAATGGGGGCGGTTTTTTGTTCAGGCAACAGATCTGGAGTCAGGGCATTCAACAGGCAAGATCTTTTATGTGGACTGGCCATACTGGGCAAGAAAGAATAAGAAGCAGAATGACAACGCCACAATGCTTTCATTTTCAACGGACAAAGCAAAATACAATAAAGGCGATGATGTAAAGATCACCATTCCTGCAGCGACAAAAGGAAAGGCACTGGTTTGTGTCGAGAACGGATACGAAGTATTAAAAAAATACTGGATAAATGTTGACAAAGGAGACAATAAAACAAGTTTCAAAACGACCCCTGATATGGCACCAAACGTGTATGTCCATGTCACTTCAATTTTGGAATATAGTGAGACCTCTGAAAATCAACCTGCCCGGCTGTATGGGATCGTTCCTATTTATATAGAAGATCCGATGACGCGGTTAAGCCCTGAGATCACGATGAAGGACTCCATTCGCCCTGACACGAAGAACACCGTCAGCGTAAGTGAAAAAAGCGGAAAGGCAATGACATATACGGTTGCAATTGTTGATGAGGGGCTTCTGCAGCTTACACACTTCAGCACGCCAAACCCCTGGGATCATTTCTTTAAGAAACAAGCACTTGGGGTACGCACATGGGATATGTATGACGACGTTTTGGGGTCATTTGCGGGCAAATGGGGCAATCTTTTGAGTATTGGGGGAGACGGATCAGCAGAGAATCCGAATAAGACAGTCAAAGCAAACCGTTTTAAACCGGTTGTTAAAACATTCGGGCCTTATTATTTGCCTGCAGGCGATACGAAGACACACTCATTTGAAATAGAAAATTATGTTGGTGCAGTTCGCGTAATGGTTGTGGCATCTGATGTCGCTAATAACGCCTATGGAAATCATGAGAAGCAGGTAAAGGTAAAAAAACCACTTATGGTCGTATCCACAATGCCAAGGGTGGTAAGCCCGGGAGAGGAACTTGAGTTTCCGGTGAACGTTTTTGCAATGAGCGACAAAATAAAAGATGTTAATATCCAGGTAGAGGTTAACGACAAACTCTCTTTACCTGAGGGCAGTTCAAAAGCAGTACATTTTAATAAGCGTGGAGACAAGATCGTAAGTTTTCCTGTTAAGGTCAGCGAAAAAATGGGTATCGCAAAGATCAGGGTTGATGTATCAGGGAATGGGGAAAAAGCGTTCAGCGAAATAGAACTTGACGTTCGGGCTCCAAATCCGGAAGTAACAAATGCCAAAGAATGGGTTCTAAAAGGCGGAGAGAGTACAACCGCACCTGTGGAATATTTTGGAATGGAAGGAACAAACAATGTAACACTGGAAATTTCGACAATCCCATCCGTTAATCTGCGCAAACGGTTGAATTATCTCATCCAGTATCCTCACGGATGTGTGGAGCAGACCACATCTGCTGTATTTCCACAACTAGCCTTGAACGAACTTGTTGATCTGACGACAAAGCAAAAAAATGACATCAGCAGAAACATTCAGGCAGGGATAAACAGGTTAAGTGGTTTCAGAACTTCTTCAGGTGGATTTTCATACTGGCCTGGTTCAAACAACGCCAGCGAATGGGGGTCTAATTACGCCGGACATTTTCTTCTTGAAGCCAAAAAGAGAGGGTACAAGGTCCAAAGTCATGTAATATCGAACTGGGCCACCTACCAGTCAAATGAAGCCCGCAGCTGGTATCCTTCGGGTTATTACAACAATGACAATATTCAGGCCTATCGGCTGTATACGCTTGCTCTTGCGGGTAAACCGGAAGTTTCAGCAATGAACCGTTTGAGGGAGTATAAAAATTTAAGCAACATGGGACGTTGGCGATTAGCGGCAGCATATGGTTTGATCGGAAAACCAGAAGCAGCAAAGGCACTAATAAATGGAGCCAACCTTGAAGTTAAAGATTATCGGGAGCTTGGGTATACTTTCGGATCTGGGTTCAGAGACCAGGCAATGATGCTTGAAATTATGGTGGAGATCGGCGATATGGGGAGTGCGGCAAACCTGATGATGAA
>DJML01000008.1 GCA_002436505.1 Bacteroidetes bacterium UBA6491
TATATTCATAGTCTCCCTTTCAAACCCTCATGAATCAAGAAAACTTACTTATTGTATTGGAAAGTAGTTTAGACCTTCAAACCAAAGTAGCTATTTGTTAAAATTCAGGTACTGATGAACGACAATTCAACACTATCATTCACCATTTATCCAAGAAGATTCATCTATAGTTAGTGGATTACCCCTAAGGATAAAATGAGTAAAAACCACCTATGAAAGCATCAAAGGTTGAACCAACTTTGATCTAAAGCTTTCAATTATGAGAACATGGCTATTTTTGATCACATTTATTCTTTCGTTATCTTTATCTTATGCTCAGGATCTAAACACAGACTGGGGTATCAGTCTAGGAGAAAACAGTGATGACTTCTGTTTAGGAACTGCATCGGATGATTCTAACAATGTGTACATTTTAGGATCTTTCAGAGGTGCCGTCGATTTTGACCCAGGCCCGGGGAAGCAGTTCAGATCAAGTGTTAATTTCTATGATTTCTTTCTTCTCAAATTGAATGGTGCTGGAGATTTCATCTGGGTGCGTACGTTTGGAAATGTGTCGGTCCCCCACACAGGTTCAATTTGTCTGAAGAACGGGGTAGTTTACATTGCCGGGAATATATCTGACTCGGCAGATTATGATCCCGGACCATCTGTTTCAAAATTACACGTGAATGGTAATGAAGGAAGTTTTGTGATGAGTTTAAATGCTGATGACGGAAGCTTTAACTGGGCCAAAGTCCTTTCAAGCAATTACTACATGCGTGCTTCATCTGTTATTGTTGACAAGAATAATGAGCTCTATGTTGCCGGGAATTTTCGAGGAACAGTTGATTTTGATCCGGGAAATAAGAATTACCCCATTTCATCAAATAACCCGCAGCACTGGAACACCTATATCCTGAAGTTAGAATCCGACGCAACATTTATATGGGTTAAAACCTTTACCAGTGATTACCACAATGAATGCAGAAAAATTGTAGCAAGTGGGTCTCATATATACATCCACGGAACCTACAGAGACAGTCTGGATCTTGACCCCGACACCAGCAAGAATGCACAAAATATTGTCGCGGAACAGGGAGGTATGGACCATTTTATAGTAAAATTAACCTACAACGGAAGCTTTGTTTCCGGTTATTCATTGGGCGGCAGTCGTTATGAAACAGCCTACGGTATTGCCATAGATAAAGATATGAATATTTACCTCACCGGATCTTTTAGCGATACCTCTGATTTTCATCCTGGCGCTGCTCAATATCGACTTATTAGTCATGGAGGGGAGGATGTTTACATCCAAAAACTCGACAGTAATTTAAATTTCAAGTGGGCCAGGTCCTTTGGCAGCGTTCGAAATGATATTGCCTACGACATCAAAACAGATGATTTTGGCAACTCTTATACCGTAGGTATATTCAATGGTACGGTAGACTTTGATCCAGACACTTCCAGTTACATAGTGCAAAGTCAAAATCAAACAACATTTGTTGAGAAGTTAGATAAAGATGGTAATTTTTCCAGGGTGAAGACTATGAAAACTAACTATTTAACTATTGGTAAAAACATACATCTCGACAGGTCTGGCGATTTTTACATCAGTGGTCATTTTCTTGGCACAATCCAAAACGATCTTGACTCCAGCTTTAGTTCCGTGGGCAGGTATGATATTTTTGTTCAAAGATTCATCATAGGTCCTAGGGATACCAGCTATAATGAGGTAGTTAGTTGTGATTCATTCACATGGATCAATAACAAGACGTATTACCAAAGTAGCTTTGGAGACCATGTACTATATAAAAATGCCAGGGGATATGATTCGATGGTCATTCTGGATCTTACCATTAATTCGAGTACTGAGAGCGCTATGCAGATCAGTACCTGCTATAGCTTTGAGTCACCAAGCGGAAAACTTTGGGCAGCCTCCGGAAGTTACAAGGACACCATTGTCAACTCCGTCGGTTGTGATAGCATCATTACAGTAAATCTCACTATTCTGGAATCGACAACGGACACTATTGCATTAACAAGTTGTGACCACCTGATTTCGCCTGGCGGCAAACTTTGGACACGTTCAGGAATCTATTCTGACACCATTGCCAACTCCGTTGGATGTGATAGTTTCATTACCGTGAATCTCACTATTCTTGAATCGACTAGGGACACTATTGCTTTAACGAACTGCAACGTTCAGATTTCACCAAGTGGTAAACTTTGGACACGTTCCGGGATCTATTCTGACACCATTGCCAACTCAGTTGGGTGTGACAGCATAATTACCGTGTCTCTAACGATCACCGAGCCAACTGCGGATTCCATTGCCTTCACAAGCTGTGACAATCAACTTTCACCAAGCGGGAAACTATGGACACGTTCTGGAACCTACCTGGACACCATATTAAATACCGCTGGTTGTGACAGCCTGATTGTGGTCGACCTCACAATCATCGAATCAACGCAAAGTGAGATCGAAGTCACTTCCTGCTTTGAGTACACTTCACCAGGCGGAGCGATCTTAACAGAATCGGGCATATACACCGATCATTTGATCAACAGCCAGGGATGCGATAGCAATATCACGATCGACCTGACCATAAACAAGGTGGACGTAGGTGTGGTCCAACTTGGAGAGCAGCTGGTGTTGAAGGCCAATGGGGCAGTATATCAGTGGCTAGACTGCGAAAATGATTATATGATCCTTGAAGGGGAAACCCGACAGGACCTTGTACCTGAGGTCAATGGGATCTTTGCAGCAGAGGTAACGGAGTTCGGTTGCGTGGATACGACGGATTGTTACACGATCAACACCCTGGGACTAAATGCTCTGTCAAAGGATCGATTGTCCGTTTATCCTAACCCTACACCTAGTCATTTAACAGCAGACCTGGGTGCTCTGGAGGATGTGCACATGCGGGTTATTGATCTGAACGGCCATACGGTCTATGAGGCCAGTAATCTCAGAGTGCGTCACCAATTCACCCTTGATCAGCCAGCGGGATTATATATTGTTGAACTGAGCTCCAAAGGGTATATCCAGTATATCCGGATCACAAAGTATTAAAAATTCATACCCCCTGTTAAGAGTGCTTGTAAAAGGGACGGTCTTCGGGTCGGCCTTTTTTATTTGGAGTAATACTTGCTGATCGTTCCGAAGAATTCCTTCCGCTGAAAAGGTTTTGAGATGGCATCGTTCATACCGGCTTCAAGGCATTTGCTGATCTCGGATGCAAGCACGCTGGATGTCAGGGCAATGATGGGGATATCCTTCTTCGCTGAATCAAGGGCACGGATCCTGCGCGTCGCTTCCCGTCCATCCATTTCCGGCATGTCGCTGTCCATCAGGACCAGGTCATAGTCCTTTTGCTGTATCATATCCAGTGCAACCCGTCCATTGTTGGCAATGTCCACGGTTACCTCATCCACCAGATGCTGCAGGGTGTCCAGCACAACGATCTGGTTGTACTTGTTGTCCTCGGCCACCAGAACCCGCAAGCCCTTTAATCCTTCCAGGTCAAAGGAAATTTCCGGCCCCCTGGACTGGACCTCCGATTCGGTTGCCTTTTCAAGTGGGATAGAAAAGACGAATTCGGAACCAACTCCTGGTTCACTGGTGAGACTCAGATCACCGCGCATCAATTGAACCAACGTTTTGGAGATGCTCAGACCCAGACCGGTCCCGCCATATTTTCGGGTGGTACTTTTATCGGCCTGCTGAAAGGACTCGAAGAGTTTGTTCTGAACGTCTTTTGCGATACCCACACCGGTATCGGAAACACTGAAAGNNCGGATCTCATGGCTCATGTTTGCCAGGAATTGCTGTTTAAAAGCTTCACTTTCCTCTGCTCTCTGCTTCTCAGCAGCAAGCTTCTGGTTGACCTTCTTAATATATCGGGTTCTATTCCAGGCACCTCCGGCAATTATTAGAAGGATCAGGCCGGACCCCAGGAGCAAATTCCGGGTTCTGTTCTTATGCCCCAGTTCCTTTTGATGAGCGGCTTCCGCTATCAGCCTGTCCTCGATCTGCCGGAGACTATCGGCCATGGCTTCTTTTTCATACTGGTATTTGTATTCCCGGTGGATCAATTCACGCTGCTTCTCCTTGTCATTTATACTATCCCTGGTTTCTATGAACAGGTTATACATTTCGAGCGCTTTCTTATAATTTTTCAATGTATCATAGCACCGGTACAGTACTTCGGCAGCATCGGATACTTCCACAATGGAGTTCTTCCGCTTCGCATCATTCATTGCATGAGTAGCGAATTCTAAAGCCTGGGAATAGTTTTGCAGGCCTAAATATGCTCTGGCCATATTGGATTGAACTTTATCCAAATCAATAGCGTGCACCTCTGCTACCTTTCTGGCTTCTTCAAAATATCGAAGTGCCTCTGTGTAATCATGAAGGTACAGGAGGTTAGTTCCAATGGTATTATTGGCATACGCAATTCCAGATGGATGTCCTAGTTTTTGAAAGAGTCCCAAAGCCTTTTTGGCTAAAGTAATACTGGAATCGTGGGCCTTCATTTTATATAGTGTTGTCGAAATATCTAGGCACGATCCGGCATATTGCAGTTTATTTCCAGTTTTATCTGCAATCCGCATAGAACTGCGCAGGTATTTTAGAGAAAGGTCTAATTCGTTGGCTTCCTGGTACAAATTACCAATTTGGCCAGTAACATTGGCCTGACCACGTAAGTTGCCCAAACTTTCATGCAATTTCAATGATTCCATAAGTAACTTCACTGCCCCTTTGTAATCTCCCTGAAGGATTTTAACACCCCCCCAATTACTTCTGATCATTGCATTCTCATATCTAAATCGCGATCCTTTAACCAATTTGGAGGCCCATTTTAGTTGCTTTTCGCACTCCGTATAATTTCCTTGAAAACCAAATATGCGAGCCAGGGACACTGCCACATTTACCGCAGTGGCCGTGTCATTTGTACTAACAGCGTAGAGTTTTGCCTTGCTTAAATGAGCAGATGCTGAGTCAAAATCTGCCATTTCCGTATAAGCATGACCAATAGTAAAGTGTACACTGGACGAAATCTTCGGTGTTAAATAGGCACCACCTTCCAGAAAAGCTTTATTACAGTATTTAATCGAGCTGTCAAATTGAGATTTGGCGAGATGTGAAGATGCTATTAGTTCAAAAATGCTAAGTTTCCACCTCCCTTCTGTTTTCTCGGCCAATGGAAGGGATTTATGCAATAACCATAAAGCAATATCCGGTTGAGTTCGCCAAATTTTCGATGATGCATTCAACACACTTTTCAACCTTGCGGTATCATGGTACTCTGCATTATTCCAATCGGCCAGGGCTCTGTCAACTGGAGATTGCGACAGACATAAAAGAGAGGTCAGATTTAAGGTCAGTGAAAATAAAAATCGTTTTAGTTTCAAATTTTCGTGTCCGGGTTAGGCATGTAAATATAGCTATTTCAGGCAGTCTTGAATGGAACATTACCAATTTCAGGTTTTACGTTTATATCCCCGTTGCTTATCTATATCAATCTTGGTCTTATTTTCATTGACTACCTTAGGTACCATATGTCGAATAGAAGAATACCTTTGAATCGAAGTATTGCATAACTTTGGACGAGTTGTAAAATTACAGATCGAATCGTGAACCCGTTACTAATAAAAATTGCCCTTGTTGATGACCAGCGTATGTTTCGCGATGGGGTGAAGGCACTTGTTTCCTCCTTTGAGAATATCGACATTATTCATGAGTGCAGTAATGGGAAGGAGTTTCTCGAACAGATTAGCAGTGACCTTGACATGGTCTTACTTGATCTGGAAATGCCAGAATTCAATGGTCTGGAGACCATGGAAGAACTTCACAAAACGCAATCAGCAACAAAGGTGATCTTTGTTTCCCAGAATCAAGAGCCGATAATGATAACTCGGTTAATGGAACTGGGTGCGAAAGGGTACCTGACAAAAGACGCCAGTTCAGAGGAACTTCACAGGGCTATTCTATCGGTCCACCAAACGGGATACTATTTCAATGACCTTGTTTCTCGTTCTTTGCTGACAAAACTTGCAAACAAAGAAGTGGTGAATCCGACATTTAATTATGTTGAGCAACTCAGCAATCGAGAATGTGAAGTATTGCAATTGATATGTGAAGAATTTACGACTAAGGAAATTGCTGAAAAACTTTTCTTGAGCCCTAAAACAGTGGAGAATCATAGAACACGAATCATGGACAAGACAGGTGTCAGAAATACCGCAGGTCTCGTTGTATTTGCAATTAAAAACGATCTGTATGACGTTGGATAAACTCAAAAAAATGACGGGAGGTGATCCGGTGAGAATGAATCTCTACATTGAGACCTATCGGGAAGCAATGGTTGAAAATATTCAGCCGATGAAATGGGCGATAGAATCAAACGATCTAAAAAAGATCAGAACTATTGTTCATACCATGAAGCCACTCTACCGAATAATGGGTTTTGATGAACTTTGGACAAGAGCAAATGAGATCGAAATCGACATTGACAAAAGTCAAAATAGAGAGGCTATTTCGGCAAAAGCCTTAGAATTAGTTGCCTTAATGAGCGCATCCATTAAGAATCTCAAATGAACGATGTGCTTTGTGATAATTTACAAATTACTTATTGATCATTGGTATATTCAGAGTCCGCTCTTCAAACCTTCATGAAGTATTGAAAATAATGTTCTGTATCGGTAAATAGTTTATAGTCTGTTTCTTACGTTAATTCTTGCTAAAAATTAACTCGGGTAACACTTCCGACCACCTAGCATGCAAATCACGATTAGTATTCGGTAATATCCACTGGTAAAACAGTTGTTCATCGGGTGTTTTTCCATTAAAATACGATCATAAAAGGGTTTATATTGGCATAAAAGGTTCTCAAGATGAAACAACCAGAAACACTAAGAAACATTGGGGTACATCGGGAACCAAACCGTAGTGAGATCAAACATTCGCATTACTAAAATCTGTCGCGAATGTGGTGATGCCTTCACGGCCAAGACCACAATAACCAAATACTGTTCTGATACATGTGCTAAACGAGCTTATAAAAAGCGAAAGAGGCAAGAATTATTGGATGAGACTTAAAATAAAGAGCCTGAGATAGTGATTCAACACATAAAAAATCCTAAATTTATAGACAAGGCTATGCTCTCGATTTCAGAAGCATGCCTATTCACTGGTATTAGCAGAACAACGTTTCACCGCTTGGTTAAGCGAGGAGATATTAGTGTCGTTCAGATTGGGAGACGAGTCCTGATACCGAGGGAACAGATTAAGACTGTATTTAAAATTTAATAAAATTAATATGAGACGATCTAAATTAACCCTTCGATCTACACTTTTTGTCCTATTCAGATAAGTACGCTTGACCAAAAATGAAACAATTTTCCCGTCAAAGAACATAGGACAGAGTAAGTGGAGCTGCCGGCTCCAGAATAACGACGTATACTCTTGATTATTAATCATTTGCTGTTTCGCAAAAGTACTAATTCAAGGGTTCTTGAACAAAAGGTTTTGGACCATAACCCTGGTCCAAAATATTTGAAATATAGTCTTACTGTTTCAAAAATCGTTGAGCTCCAACAGTTACACCCAGATTATCCTGAATCAACATTATGTAGGAACCTGAAGGTAAATCACTGACTTCTAATTGAGCTTTTACCGTGGTATTCAGAACGATCTCTCCCAGAACATTGATCACTTGTACACTTGTAACTTCATTAGGAAGTCTGTCCAGGTGTAAGTAGTTTTCTACTGGATTTGGGTAGATCATAAACGGTTCTTTGGCCAGTTCAGCTGCTCCTAACCCAGCCTCCAAATAAATCTCTAAGCGGTAGTCGCCTTCATCTTTGGCATGCTTACCTGCAATGCTAAAGTAGTAGGATCCGCTGTCCAGATCAGCCCAGGCCTGCGGGTCATATCCATTATCACATCCATCTATGGCATAGAACAGGTTATCATCGCAATACGCCTTGTCACTTAATACCATTACGGATTCAAATGATGTTCCGCAAAGTTTAAATACCCATCTTCCAGATTCAGGGATCTCAACTTTGAGTTTATGCGCTTTACCCGCAAATTGATCACATTTTATTAGATTTTCATATGTTAAAGATCTAATCCGATCTATAGTACCATCTGTATCATCGTCATATTCCTCCTTGATTCGATTGCCATTGGCATCATAACTATAGGTATTAATATGATTTAAAGTACCATCTCCTCCGTAGTCATATTCCTCCTTGATTCGAT
>DJML01000033.1 GCA_002436505.1 Bacteroidetes bacterium UBA6491
AGGTGATAAAGATACTGCCGCAGTAGCGGACAAAGAGCCTGCCGATGACAATCAGCAGCTTTCTCAGGAAGAATTTCGCCGACAGAACCCACTTCAATCACGGATCATGCCTAATGCAAGTGAAACTGAATGGGGGTCCGGTGGATTTATCGGATGGGTTCGTACCCGGGATAAAGATTTTGTAATTAATTACCTGAATCATCCGGAGGTTCGTGCCGTATATCCGGATCAGGTTCAATTCAGATATGCGTTCAAGGCCGATCTTTTCCCTGATGTAGGGGAAGTTTATAAGATCTATGCCCTTAAGTCAACACCTCAAGGAAATCCTGAACTTCAGGGTGAGGTGGTAGCTGATGCAAATGAGACATTCAGTCAAAAAGGAGAAGCTGAAGTTACAATGACCATGAACAGCGAAGGTGCTGCTCAGTGGGCGATCATTACACAAGAAGCTTTTGAGGCAAACAATGCGCCTGTAGCTATTGTACTGGATTCAGCGGTTTATTCTGCTCCTCATGTAAATCAACCGATCCTGGATGGCCGGTCAAATATTTCCGGTGGATTTACCCTGGATGAAGCTACTGACCTTGCTAATATTCTTAAAGCGGGAAGGCTGGATGCTCCAACTAACATCATTGAAGAGGCAGTTGTGGGACCAAGCCTTGGTAAAGCATCGATCACAGCGGGTCTTATTTCGCTTTTCATTGGATTTTCAATGGTGATCGTATTCATGATCGTCTATTACAGCAAGGCAGGAATCTATGCCGTTGTGGCTTTGTTGACGAACCTGTTCTTCATCCTTGGTGTACTTGCAGGTTATGGAGCGGCTTTGACATTGCCGGGTATGGCCGGACTGGTTCTTACAATAGGTATGGCCGTTGATGCGAACGTCCTGATCTTTGAGAGGGTCAAGGAAGAATTAGCGACAGGCAAAGGATTTAAAGCAGCAGTTAAGAACGGTTATATGGCCGCATATTCTTCCATTGTAGATGCGAACGTTACTACGCTGATAGCTGCGATATTCCTGATGCGATTTGGAAAAGGCCCGGTTGCCGGATTTGCCATTATCCTGCTTATTGGTATCCTATCCTCTCTTTTCACTGCGATATTCCTTACACGTCTTTTCGTTGAAAGGGACATGAGCAAGGGTGTAGAGACTAATTTTGCAAGCAATATTTCTAAGAAGTTCTTTAACAAACTTTCTTACAACTTTATTGGCAGAAGAAGAGTATTCTATATTGTGTCAGGTATTGTGATCGCTCTTGGTATCGGATCCATGTTTACCAAAGGATTATCGACCGGAGTTGACCTGAAAGGTGGTTGGTCATATGTCGTTCATGTTGACGGGGCCACGCTTGATAATGTGAAGTCTGCTTTAGGCGAATCTATTCCTGAAAGTGTTGAAGTAAAAACATATGGTGCAGATGGTCAATTCAAAGTGACCACATCTTACCTGATCAATTCAAAGGATGCAGAAACAAGCGAAACAGTAAAAAACCTTGTTGTCAATGGTCTGAAGGAGTACAATGTGACCGATGAGTCCATTCTTTCTGAGGCGAAGGTAGGACCTACCATTGCTGAGGACATCAGAAGGGATTCAACGATGGCGATCGTATTGTCGCTAATAGGGATGTTCATATATATTGTGTTGCGTTTCCGTAAATGGGGCTTTGGACTTGGCGCCACTATAGCACTGTTCCACGATGTTTTGATCGTATTCTCTCTGTTCTCAATATTCCACGGCATTCTGCCATTTACAATGGATATTGACCAGGCATTCATTGCCGCGATATTGACGGTCGTGGGTTACTCTATTAACGATACTGTGGTTGTGTTCGACAGGGTTCGTGAATTCCTGAAGATCCACAAGTTTGAGAAGAACACAGGAACCGTTATTAATTCTGCGATCAACCAAACACTTAGCAGAACGATGGTAACGTCCTTTACAACATTTATTGTTGTTCTGATCCTTTTCCTCTTTGGGGGTGAAGGGCTGAAAGGATTTACTTTTGCTTTGCTTGTCGGTATTGCAGTAGGTACATACTCCTCAATATTCATTGCTACACCAATTGTGGTTGACGTAACCGGAGAACAAAGAAGAGTAAAGTCAAAAGACAAATAACATTTCTTATATAACTATCAAAAGCCGGCTCACAGAGCTGGCTTTTTTTTTGACTGGGCCATGGATTGTATATGCTATTTCTTGTGAGGTCATCGGTCACAAGACATGAAGCATAAAAAAAAGGGATGTTTTGAAACATCCCTTTTTAATTTTTTAAACCTGAACAACTTTGATCAATAGGTATTGATCTTTATTCTTTTCGTAAGCTCATCTACATCGCTTCTGAACTTCTTATCGGTATCCATAAGGTCATTTACCGTCTGGCAGGCGTGAATTACTGTAGAGTGATCCCTGCCCCCAAAGTGCATTCCTATGTTCTTAAGGGATGCCTTTGTAAGTTGCTTCGCAAAATACATGGATATTTGTCTTGCCTGAACGATCTCTCTTTTTCGTGTCTTGGATTTTAACTGGTCAACGGTAAGTGTATAGTAATCCGACACAAGCTTCTGAATGTATTCGATAGAGATCTCGCGTGAAGCATTCCGAACAAAGTTCTTCATCATCTTCTTTGCAAGTTCAAGGTCGATCTCTTTACGGTTGAGGGAAGCCTGCGCTAAAAGGGAGATCAAAGCTCCTTCAAGCTCACGTATGTTGCTGTCAATATTGTGTGCAACGTATTCAACGACCTCATTGGAAAGTTTTATTCCATCCTGGTACATCTTATGTTCAAGAATTGAAATGCGTGTATCCAGGTCAGGGGTCTGAAGATCAGCAGTAAGTCCCCATTTAAATCTGCTAAGAAGTCTTTCATCAACGTCTTTCATGTCACGTGGAGCACGATCCGACGTCAGGATCAGTTGTTTTCCGTTTTGGTGAAGATGATTGAATATCTGGAAAAAGATCTCCTGTGTCTTTTCTTTTTTAGCAAAGAACTGGACATCATCCACTATCAATACATCAACGAGCTGATAGAAATTTACAAAATCATTGTTATTTCCATTCTTGCAGGATTCAACGTACTGGTTGATGAACCTTTCAGAGGAAACATACAGTACAGATTTATTATTGGATATCTCCTTTATCCTGTTTCCAATGGCATGTGCTAGGTGGGTCTTACCCAAACCAACACCACCAAAAAGCATTAACGGATTAAAGGCAGTACCGCCTGGTTTATTTGCAACGGCAAAACCGGCTGATCTCGCCAAACGGTTGCAATCACCTTCGATAAAACTTTCGAACGTATAATTTGGGTTTAACTGGCTGTCAATATTCAGCTTTTTCAACCCTGGGATAATAAAAGGGTTGTGGATGCTGGAATTGGTGTTCATCGGAACACCAACCTCATTGCTTTTTCTTCCCGTGGAACTTCTGGTTGGAACATTTATGGTGTAAGCACGCGCATTTTTAGAAGATCCGCTGTTTTCAACGATGATATTGTACTCCAACTTGGATCCAGGTCCAAGTTCCTTTTCAAGCGCCTTTTTCAACAGTCCTACGTAGTGCTCTTCTAGCCATTCATAAAAAAACTGACTGGGAACCTGAATCGTAAGTACCTTATCCTCTAATTTAAGTGGTTGAATAGGATCAAACCACGTTTTGTAGCTCTGTGCATTGATGTTATCTTTAATAAGTTTTAAGCAATTACCCCATACTGTTTCCTTGTCTTTCAACATAAAAGTTTTTGGTTAAGAAGTTTTAAATGGTCCGACTAAATATGCGTACAACGTGGTAAAATTGTTCAAAAAAAACTGTTATTCAAAACGAAATAAATTTGTGTTTTAACAAAATTTTAACATAGAAGAATGGGCGTTTGCGCGATCAATTTTCGTATGTCCTTTAAAATCAATTTTTACCACTTTTATACCCGCCTGTTTAGCTCTCATTTTTGTCACTATTTTGTCTGATTTTTTTTTAAATTATTTGAAATTACTGCCGATCCCATGCTCAACTCATGGCAGTAAAATAAAATTCTGAACTAATTTTTATAAACATTATATCTATTTCTGATTTATTAAAAAATCAGGTCAATTTCTTTCTTAAGAAAATCGATGGCAGTTCTTGAAGGATTTCCTTTTTTTTCCATCAGTTCATTCAGTATGGCCTTGCCAAGTTCGGCAGCTGAAGCATTTTCGGGAAGGTCCTTGTAACATACCTCGATCATCTGGATCACCTGCTCTTTTACTGCCTTTACCAAGGACCAGGCCTGGTTGCTTACATAGATCTGCTGGGATACATTATGCGAATATTCCTCTGAAATGGTGTTCTGCATTTCTACTTTGAATTGTGTGGCCGACATATTTTTTGCGGCCATTCTCAGAACGATGTTCTCAGGTGCTATCCTTTCAAGAAATAAGGTCAACCTTTCATATGCCTGTAATTTTACCGGAGTAATAAGTTCATTTTTTTGTTTCCGGATTTCCATCTCTTTGTATTTCAGGTTTTCTTCAAGCATTTTATGAAGCATGGTGTAGGTAACACCAAACACGACCAGGGAAGGGACTACAAATTGTATTACATTTAATACGACGTCAAAAGCTGATATTTCTGCAATCATAATTCTTCGTAAAAGTAACGCTTAACAACGAAATTGAACAAGTCTAAAACGATCTAATGAATGATCTTGTTATAATTTTGTAGGATATTTGAATGCCATGGAAAAAGAATCGATCCAGGATATACCCATTACCTTTACTTCAGGGGCGATAGATAAACTTAATGAGGTAAAGGATACGGAAAATGTAAAGGAGGATATGTTCTTACGTGTCGGAGTAAAAGGAGGAGGATGTGCCGGCCTTACATATCTGCTGGCATTTGATACGAAGACCGACCGTGACGACATTTATCTGATAGGTGGATTGGAAGTGATAATGGACCGGGCCCATGCAATGTATGTGATTGGGATGGAGATAGATTATCAGAAAGGATTGAATTCAAGAGGTTTTGTATTTAATAACCCGAATGCTGACAAAACCTGTGGATGCGGTACGTCATTTGATGCGAAATAGAACAGAACGACTGTACCCGTCTGATCTTTCCGAACGATCGCTTCTCAGCATACGCTGTATAAAAAAAGGCCATTCTTTCGAACAGCCTTTAATATGTGATTAATTTCTAAGTTGCTTATTCTTCAACAACATCAAGTTCAACCGGGAATTCAACTTCGCGGTGAAGTCTCAGTGTTGCTGTGTATTTACCAAGTTCTTTGATCTCATTGTCAATGCTGATCTTCTTACGGTCAACATCAACGCCCTGATCTTTCAGTGCTGCTGAGATCTGAATGGTAGTCACAGAACCGAATATCTTTCCATTCGATCCGGCCTTTGTTCCGATAGTTATAACCTTTCCTTCAAGTTGTTCACGAATACTTGTAGCATCTGCTATAACCTGAGCTTCTTTGGCTTTTTGCTGACGGATCTCTTCCTCCAATTGTTTCATTGCAGAAGGAGTAGCCATTTTTGCCAAACCTTGTGGGATCAGGAAATTTCTGCCGTAACCGTTCTTTACGGTTACAACGTCGTTCTTATATCCCAGTTTATGTACGTCTTCAACTAATATTACCTGCATGATTTCCTCCTATTTTAATTGGTCACCAACAAATGGAAGAATCGCCAGGTGGCGCGCTCTTTTAACAGCTTGCGCGACTTTTCTTTGGTATTTCAAAGAAGTTCCTGTAATTCTTCTTGGCAACAGTTTACCTTGTTCATTCACAAATTTCATAAGGAAATCCGCATTCTTGTAATCGATGTACTTAATACCGCTTTTTTTGAATCTGCAGTATTTCTTCTTGCTTGCTTCAACCGGTTGGTTACTGAAAACAAACGAAGTTTTTGAGCCTTTTCTCTTCGCCATTATACTACCTCCTTTTTAGTGTTAGGTTTCTTGAATTCTCCTTTTCTTCTGCGTTCGTTGTACTGCATAGCATGCTTGTCTAACTTGATGGTGAGGTAACGCATAACTTGTTCATCTCTCCTGTAGGCAAGCTCTAATTTACTCAGAACCTCTGTTGGATTGTCGGATTTGAATTCAAAAATGTGATAGAATCCGGTTGTTTTCTTCTGGATAGGGTAAGCGAGCTTTGTCAAACCCCAGTTCTCTTCATGGAGCATTTCTCCTCCATTTTCCGTGATCAGCTGTCTGTAGCTCGTGATGGCATCTTCCATCTGTTTTTCAGACAGCACGGGTGTAAGTATGATCACAGATTCGTACTGATTTAAAACCATTTTTTAATAAACTTTATTTTTCCTCGTTTTTTAAAGGGCTGCAAAGATAGGATTTATCGCTCTTTAAATCAATACCTGAGGCTATTTTTAATCAGATCCATAAAGCATCTTCAATATGTCTGATCCTGGTAACGTTTCCACTGACGATAACAGCGACGATATCATATCGCCAGTATTTACCCGAATGAACTGATCTGTAATGCGCTGAAGCCTTCTGAAGACAATCGATCTTGTGTTCATTGATAAATGATTCGGGATGGCCAAAGTACTGGTTTGAACGGGTTTTTACTTCTACAAAAACCGTCCAGTCTTCTTTCTGAACGATAAGATCGATCTCAAATCTTTTATAACGGTAGTTGCGTGTGAGGATCTGATATCCGTTCCTGCGTAAATGTGATTCTGCCAGGCGTTCACCCTGAACACCCAGTTTCAAATGTTTATTGGTTTTCATGGTTAAGTATCCGCAAATGCGTGACTGGTCACTTCATTCTCCCGAGTTCACATACGGCTAGCCATGCCATCAGGCCCGTTCCTACCTCAAGGGCAGACTCATCTATATTGAAGGTCGGCGTATGCAGCATCGAGGTGATCCCCTGTTTCTCGTTTCGTATTCCCAAACGGTAAAAGCAGGCAGGTACTTCATGAGAATAGAATGCAAAATCTTCCCCAGCAGGCCAGATCTCGAGATCCTCGACGTTTCCTTCCCCAAGATAGGCTATCGCATCATTCCTGGCATGATTCGCGAGGTCAGGATCATTCTCAAGGTAAGGATAGCCCCTGCGAACCTCAATATCACATGTTCCTCCCAGTGCTTCAGTTACTTCTGTTGCTACCTTAACGATTCTTTTGTGTGCCTCGCTTCTCCATTCTTCATTGAACGTGCGGAAGGTACCTTCCATGTAAACCTCTGCAGGAATTACATTGGTTGAGCCATTCCCGATGATCTTTCCTATGGACAACACACTTGGCACTGAAGGTTTTGCCATTCGTGATACTACCTGTTGCAAAGAAGTGATGACCTGTGCAGCTATTGCTATCGGGTCAATGATCTGGTGAGGGTGAGCGCCATGCCCACCTTTTCCTTTAATGGTTATATATATTTCGTCAGCAGATGCCATGTAAAGACCTGATCTGAAGCCTACCTTTCCGGCATCGATCAAAGGCATCACGTGCTGGCCAATAATTGACCTTACCTTGGGGTTTTTAAGGACCCCTTCTGCGATCATTTTTGATGCACCACCGGGTAGTCTTTCTTCCCCGGGTTGAAATATTAATTTAACGGTCCCCTGAAAGTCATCTTTTATGGAGTTCAGAATCTCAGCGGCTCCGAGAAGGCATGATGTGTGCACGTCATGACCGCAGGCATGCATGACGCCTTCATTTACGGAACGGTAGTCAACCTTGTTCTCTTCATGTATCGGCAGAGCGTCAAGATCTGCCCGAAGGGCCGTGGTTCCGCATTCAGGATCTTTGCCCTTGATAAGCGCTATCAGTCCTGTGTCAGCACAAGCAGTTATGTCTTTGATCCCGATCAGCTCAAGTTCTTTTCTTACATAGGCGGAGGTATTGTATTCCTTGAAAGAAAGCTCAGGGTTTGCATGGATGTGCCTTCTCCTTTCAAGTGTTTTAGAAAATCCACCTTTCGCCAGTTCTTTTATCTTGCTCTTGACCATATAGCAAATATAAGAAGCAGTTTCAATCTGTGGATGCAGTATCCCCTTTGATCGTATAAGATATAGCCAAATTAGATTAATTTTGAGGACCTAATGATCAGGCAAAACACCATAGATCAAATTTTTTCAGCTGCACGAATAGAGGATGTGGTTGGTGATGTTGTTAAGCTCAGAAAAAGTGGAGCCGGGCTGGTAGGACTTTGTCCGTTCCACAACGAAAAAACACCTTCTTTTTCCGTTTCTCCAAGCAAAGGGATCTATAAGTGTTTTGGTTGTGGCAAAGCAGGTAATGTGGTAGGTTTTTTAATGGAACACGATGGCCTGACCTACGTGGAATCGCTGAAGAACCTGGCTAACAGGTACCACATTGAGGTTGAAGAAGACGATGCAAATCGGGAAGAGCTCGATGAAAAGGCGAAGGAGCGGGAGAGTTTATATGCGGCGCTGGAGTTTGCGCACCATTATTTTCACGACAACCTTTCAGATGGCATAGGAAAAAAAGTTGGACAATCCTATTTCAATGAGCGGGGGATCCAGCAATCGACGATTAACGAATTCGGACTTGGTTTTGCCTTGCCGGAATGGAGAGCATTCGTAGAGCATGCACTTAAGTCAGGGTTTGACCGTGATATTTTACTGCATGCGGGATTGATAAAAGAAAAAAGACGAGAGGTCACAGATGGAGTGGATCCTGAGGATAAGAAGGAAGAGATCACGTATTACGATACTTTTCGAGACCGGGTGATGTTCCCGATACGGAACATGATGGGTAAGGTCGTTGGTTTTGGTGGAAGGATTCTGAACAACGAGGAGCGTGGTCCGAAATACATCAATAGTCCTGAAACGGCTGTCTACATTAAGTCTCAGATACTATTCGGGCTTTCATTTACCAAAAGGCACATCCGGGATGCAGACAAGGCCTATCTTGTTGAGGGATATCTTGATGTCCTTATGCTATATCAATCCGGGATTAAGAATGTTGTAGCATCTTCAGGCACATCGCTTACTGAAGGACAGATACGACAGGTGAAAAGATTTACAGAGAATGTCACTGTACTTTTTGACGGGGACGCCGCAGGTGCAAAAGCTTCGCTGCGAGGCGTCGATATGCTCCTTGAAAATGGCCTTAATGTTAAAGTTGTTGTATTCCCTGAAGGGGAAGATCCTGATTCATATTGCCGCAAACTTGGTGGTGATGGCCTTGAGAAATTCATAGAGGAGAATGAAAAAGATTTCATGCTTTTCAAAGCGGATTTTCTTCAGGTTACAGAGGGGAGTGATCCCATAAAAAAAGCAGAATCCATAAGATCTATCCTTGAGAGTATTGGAAAAATACCAGATCCTTTGAAGCGGGCATTTTATGTAAAAGAATGTGCACGGATACTTCAAACCAATGAACAATTACTTCACCGTGAATTGGCAAGGATCAGGAGGCAGGGGCAGCACAGGAACGTGCAGAAGATCGATCGCAATCTGATGGAGGTTGGTGTTGAGGACGATCCCATCAGTGAAAAGGATAAGGAGGTAACGGATGAAAAGAGAGAGTTCAGTCTTATAAGGTCCCTGGTGCTCTATGCAAACAATGCTTATGATGAAGATGCAACAGTTGCAGAGGTTGTTTTTGAAGAGCTTTCAAGGGACGGCTATAAATTTGAGAATGAACTGTATCAGAAACTGATAGAAGAATCTGAAAAGGAATGGGAGGAACGTGGTACTCTGGATGATGAATGGTTTACAAGGCATCTGGAATTCGGCAATATGGCAGCAGGTATACTTGCGGATAAGTATGTGCTTAGTCCGGCCTGGCGTGAGAAATTCGAGATCTTCGTCAAGGATGAGAATGAGAATTACATGGATGAGGTGCGGTCCAATCTGATGTATCTGAAATTAATGCAGATTGACAAAAGTTTAGGTGAGAACCAGGTAGCACTGAAAAACGCCAAAGACGATGAGGAAATTGATAATTATATGATGTTTCACCAGAAATTGCTGGCAGTTCGGCATGAGATCGCAAAAAGAATAGGCAGCTCGGCAGTTAAATAAATGTTGGAGATTGCTTCAATTATATATTTTTGCGACAAATGTTTTACTGGTTTTTAAAATTAACGCTTCCGCTTTTTCTAAGGGTGTTCTACAGAAGGATCCATCTGAGTGGGATAGAAAATATACCGAAAGACAAGCCCGTTTTCATAGCTGCAAATCACTCCAATTCATTTCTTGATGGTGTTATGGTCCTGCTTCTGCTGAGGAAAAAGGTTTTTGCTCTGGCACGTGGGGATGTTTTTAGGGCTAAATGGGCTGACTTTGTGCTCAGGCAAATGAATTTACTGCCAATTTATCGTCAGACCGATGGGGATCTGAAAGAAAACATCAGGAGAAACAATGAGTTGGCCGATGTTATTTTCGGTATTTTCAAGAAAGGCGGTGTAGTACTTATTTTCTCTGAGTCCATTGCCAGATGTGAAAAAAGGTTACGGCCTTTAAAAAAAGGTACGGCCAGGATGGCCTTCGATATGGAACAGCGTACGGACTTCAATCTTGGGATGCACATTGTTCCGGCAGGGATCAACTATACTTATTTTAAAGGATATCGCAAGGAACTAATGATCAATTTTGGTCCGGCCATTTCGGTTTCAGACTGGAAGGAAAGATATGAAAGATCCGATGCGGTGGCAGTTGCAGAACTTACGGATGAAATATCAAAACGCGTATCGGAACAGGTCGTTCAGATAAAAGACCCTGATCATGATCATTTGGTGGACACGGCCCTTAATATTCAAAGAGAACTTCAGGCCTTTCCTTTTCTGAATTTCTTTAACAGATCAAGCAGAAGGCTGGTTTCTGAGATATCTCTTGCCGAAAGACTTAACGAAAAGTTGATCGATGAAGAGGATTCGATGAAGAAGGACCTTGTAGAATATGTATCGCTTATGAAGCAATATTCCATTGATGAAAGAAGTTTCAATGCCAGGAATATTTCATCTTTTAACTTTATCTGGGCAGTATTGCTTACAATACCCGCTCTGATCGGCTATGTATTCTTTGGCTGGATCTATGTTTTTAGCTGGAATAAATCACTGGCCATCGTAAAAAGGGATGAATTTTTTGATTCTGTGCTGTTTGGTATATCATTCATACTTTCATTTGTTGAAATACTTGTCATAAGTATAGTGCTGATCATCTTATTTGGCTGGTATGGGGTTGTAGCATGGGTAATGCTGATCCTATGCGGTTTTTCTTTCCTTGCATGGAAAGGAATAATCCGAAACTTCCTGTTAAAAAGAAAGTGGAAAAAGTTCGAACGTTCATCCGAATCCAAAGCACGCTCCTTCCTTGAACTGAGAGCCAATATCATCAGCAGACTGGAAATGAAGACGATTTAGATCAGTTCATCTTCCAAGGGTATGGTACGTTCAGATTCAGTTACTTGCGTCACCCCGCACGTTTAATAGCTAATTCGCAACCCAAGAAAAACTTATCTTTGCGCTTTCAAAGTGAAAACGGTATCATTTTATACGTTAGGCTGTAAGCTCAATTTCTCCGAAACATCAACAATTTCGAGACAGATGACGGATCATGGTCTGCGGAAAGTTGACTTTGATAAAGGCGCGGATATCTATGTGATCAATACTTGTTCTGTAACGGAAAATGCAGATAAAAAGTGCAGAAAGATCGTTCGGGAAGCCAAACGCTACAATGCACATGCCTCGGTGGTCGTTGTCGGGTGCTACGCCCAGCTTAAACCGAAGGAAATTTCGGAAATTCCCGGAGTATCTATGGTTCTGGGAGCGAATGAGAAATTCAACCTGGTACAACATCTTTCAGAAATTGAAACGAAGCCGCTGGAAGACACCAGGGCAGTCGTTTATAATGAAAATATCAAGGAGACCAACATTTTTATCCCAGGGTTTTCTGTCGGTGACCGCACACGTTCCTTTTTAAAAGTGCAGGACGGATGTGATTATTTCTGCAGCTTTTGTACGATACCGCTGGCACGCGGAAAGAGCAGGAGCAATACTATTGCAGAGACCATTGCTGTGGCGCGTGAGGTCGCAGAGACAGAAGTGAAAGAAGTGGTGCTCACAGGCGTGAACATAGGAGACTTTGGCTCCGGCACAGATGAAGACTTTTTCGGACTGGTGAAAGAACTGGATAAGATCGATGGGATCGAAAGGTTCAGGATATCTTCAATAGAACCTAACCTCATCACAAACGAGATCATAGATTTTGTAGCAGGATCAAAAAAGTTTGTACCACATTTTCATATTCCTTTACAGAGCGGCGATAATGAACTTTTAAAGAAGATGAGGCGCAAATATCTTCGTGAATTATACGTGGACAGGGTTGCGCACATAAAAAGAATTATGCCTCATTGTGCGATTGGAGTAGACGTGATTGTAGGTTTTCCTGGCGAGACAGATGAGAAGTTCATGGAAACATACAGATTCATCCAGGAATTGGATGTGTCCTATTTGCATGTATTCCCTTACTCAGAGAGAGCCAATACAACTGCACGCAAAATGAGCGGCGTCGTTCCGCAGGAGGTCCGTCTGGAACGTTCAAAGATGTTAAGGTCCCTATCAGCAAAAAAACGCCGTCACTTTTATGAACAACATATTGGCGAGGTCAGGCAGGTGCTTTTCGAAGCAGAACCAGATAATGGAATGATGCATGGTTTTACGGAAAATTACATCAAGGTAGAAATGCCTTTTGATCCTTTAACAGTAAATGAGATCGTTCCTGTGAAACTGGAACATATCGGTGTTTCAGGAAATATGATCGTGGACACCGTTGTGTCAGAAATAAAAACAGTCTCAACCCAATTACCAACATATTAAATGTACCCAAACTTTTATTATCTATTTAAGGATCTGTTTGGTGTAGAAGTTAACTGGCTGATCTACATCAACTCGTTCGGATTTTTCGTTGCACTGTCTTTTCTGGCAGCAAACTACCTGATGACCAGGGAACTGAAGCGAAAGGAAGAAGCGGGCGAACTAAATTCAAGGAAAACTACAGTTGTTAAGGGGAAGATGCCAACTGTCGCTGATTATTTTTCCAACGGATTGCTGGGATTCCTTATAGGGTGGAAATTGATCTATCTGCTACAGAATGCGGATGTGATACAAAGTGAAGGAAAGTCTCCTCAGGATTTTATTTTCACGATGGACGGTTCATTGCTTTGGGGGCTGCTGATAGCTGGGGTTATGATCGCCTGGAGATACTTTGAGGCCCAAAAACTAAAGAAACAATACCCGAAGCCCCTTGCTGAAGAGGTGGACTTTCATCCATACCAGGCCATGGGAACGATTACAATTGTGGCTGCCGTAGCCGGTTTGCTCGGTGCGAAAATATTTGATCACATGGAGCATTGGGACGAGTTTATTGAAAACCCATTGGGTGCTTTTCTGAATCCGTTCAGTGGCCTTACCTTCTATGGCGGATTGATCTGCGGCGGTGCCGCTGTGCTAATAGTAGCAAAACGATATGGCATTAACTGGCGTAAAATGCTTGATGTAGGTGCCCCCGCAATGATGTTTGCGTATGCCAGTGGCAGGATAGGATGCCATGTGAGTGGCGACGGCGACTGGGGAATAGTGAATACAATTGACAAACCGGGCTGGCTCTCGTGGTTGCCTGATTGGCTGTGGTCCTATGATTACCCGAACAATGTTGCTCAGGTATGTAACCCGTACACCGGCGAAGAAAGGTTGTTGCATTCATGCAACTGGGAAGAATCCGGACGATTGATAGCTGGTGTGTTCCCTACGCCAATGTATGAGGTTATTGCTTGCCTGTTTTTGTTCCTGATCATCTGGGCATTTAGAAAAAAGCTTCAGGTACCGGGCATGTTGTTCAGCTTATATCTATTTCTGGCCGGGCTGGAAAGATTCTTTGTGGAAAAGATCAGGGTCAATGCCGTTTATTCCATAGGAGGCATGGAGATTACACAGGCAGAGATCATATCTGTGGTTATGATGGCCGTAGGAGCCGGAGCGTTCATCTACCTGTATTTCAAAGGGAGAAAGGAATCATTGAATCATAAAATCATNNATCATTGAATCATGGAATGATGGAATCATGGAATGATGGAATCATTGAATCATTAAATCACATATTTCTTCTGTATTCTCCACCTACTTCAAACATCGCATGGGTGATCTGCCCAATGGAACAATATTTAGCAGCATTCATTAGTGCTTCAAAAATGTTCTTATTGTGCAGGGCCACTTCCTGAATTTTCGACAATTCGGCAGGAGTCCTGTCCGTATTCCTTTTGTGCAGTTCTTCCAGCATGTTTATCTGGTATTCTTTCTCTTCCTTCGTGGCTCTGATAACCTCCTTAGGTAAAACGGTCGGACTGCCTTTCGAATTCAGGAATGTGTTTACGCCAATGATCGGATAATCCCCGCTGTGTTTCAATCCTTCGTAATAGAGACTTTCTTCCTGGATCTTGCTTCGCTGGTACATGGTCTCCATTGCACCAAGTACCCCTCCGCGTTCTGTGATCTTTTCAAATTCAGAAAGCACAGCTTCCTCGACCAGGTCGGTGAGTTCTTCAATGATGAATGAACCCTGCAAAGGATTTTCATTTTTCGCCAGTCCCAGTTCACGGTTAATGATCAGCTGGATGGCCACCGCTCTCCTCACGGATTCTTCGGTAGGGGTGGTTATTGCTTCATCATAGGCATTGGTATGCAAAGAGTTGCAGTTGTCATAGATGGCATATAAAGCCTGAAGGGTGGTGCGGATATCATTGAAATCGAT
>DJML01000051.1 GCA_002436505.1 Bacteroidetes bacterium UBA6491
AAAGAGTGATCTTAATGCTTTCCACGGCAGGGTCTATGGCCGCTACCCGAAGCATGTCGATGATGTAATCAAAAGACTGATACGGATAATGTATCATTATATCCTTCTTTGCAATTACCCCCAATAAACTTCGCTCACTCATCAGTTCCGGGTGAGGCAGCGGCGGTATTTTGGCATTAATTAAGCCGGGACCTCCCACGTTTGGGAATTTCATGAAATCCTTAAAGTTGTGGTATCTCCCGCCCGGGATGATGTATTCTTCCTCAATCAGGTTCATTTTCTTTAATAGAAAATTCACATATTCCTCGGGCATGTTCTGATCATAAACAAAGCGGACCGGTTCTCCTTTCTTCCGCCGCTCAAGACCCTTTTTCATTTTATCATAGAATCCTTTGGCGATATCATCTTCAATGTCCAATTCGGCATCCCTGTTAATCTTGATGATATAAGATTCAATGGCTTTATAATCGAATATCTGAAAGATTGACGAAAAGTTCATTCGAATTACGTCTTCCAGATATATGATGCATTTTTTATCCCCCTGGCTGGGCAAAACCAGGAACCGGCTCACGCTTCCCCTGGGGACTTCCAGCAAGGAGTACAGTTTCTTTTCTGAAGGGCTATTAAGGGTAAGAGCAACGAAAAGATAAATGCTGTCATCGTCAAGGTAGGGAAACTTCTTCAGGTTCTTCAGCATTATCGGTACCAGGATCGGTTCTACATTATCAAGGTAAAATTGCCTCACGAATACACGCTGCTCCTCATTCAGTCCTGTTTCGTTGATGATCAGTATCTTCTTTTGCTCCATCTCGCTGATGATGGAATCATAAATGATATTAAATCGTTTCTGCTGCTCTATCACAACATCATGTATACCATTCAAAACTTTCTGTGGTGAATCCCTGAAAATCTGTCCGCTTTTTTTTGCAAACTTCTGCAACCTCCTTACAGTTGCAACCCGCACACGAAAGAACTCGTCCTGATTGCTTGAAAATATCCCGAGAAAGCGCATTCTTTCCACCAAAGGAACGCTTTGATCTTCTGCTTCCTGAAGCACCCTTTCGTTAAAGGATAGCCAGCTTATCTCCCTGTTAAGATATTTTGTCATAGACCTGAAATACGGCAGGGGTAAATTTACAATTCCCGTTCTTATTTTTCTGCCAATATTTCAATAGATTAATAATTCAGCAATGAAACGAATGTGATCTTGAAGCTGCTGGATCTTGATCTTCTTGTCGTAGGTCGGTTGAAATCGTCAAGCAATTCACTGCCATACTTGTCAATGCTGTATTCCTGGAACTGGCCAATGCCCATTTTGATATTGATTTCGAACGGATACACCCCTCGCCAGAAATGGAAACCAAACGTACCCACAGGTAGTATCCATCCTTCATTTTGATACGAGTCTGGGTCATCGCTCATATCGATCAATCCTACCTTGTTATATTCAAATCCACCGCCAAATGAAAAGCCAATGTCTTTTGTCGCATCAAGTGTAGAATGATTTCCGGCATACAGCTTCAATAGCAAAGGGACCTGGATCGCTCCCAGTCCTTCTGTCCCTCCAACCTCGTTATTCTCAGCCTGCGTTATTCCCAGTCCAAATGAAACCGGCATGGATACAGCAAGGGCCAGATTCTTATTCACTTCACGAATATTATAGCGTGGCTCCAGCCCAAATGAAACAATTGACCATGAAATGGTCTGATACGGGACCCTTTTATAAACGTAAACCGGATCTCCTGTAATTGGGTCGGGTTCTACAAATGGCCGCTCGACCATGTCAACTTTAGACGTGGCTATATCAAGATATGTCGATGAGGTCGCTGCAATAAAAAATCTATCTGCGAAATTCCCTGCACCTGCTTTTGGGCCCCCATTCTCTTGATCCTGGGCAAAAGAGACTCCTCCAAAAATCAGTATAGCAGCAATTGTAAAAAGCCATTTTGTCATGTTCAGGCTGTATTTATTTGTTACTACCAAAGGTACATTTTAGACCGTAAAGGGAGAAATTTGAAATGCATTATGTTTCAATTCTTTTTGGGACTGCTATTGTCAGGCCAAAAGAGAAAAAGAAAAAGCGCTATAAACAGTGCACTGTGTTGCCTTTCAAGCATTGACTCAAACTGCAACCCCCAAAAGATCAGCACTACAATTGACATATACAACCATGATCTTGACCTGAATGCCGCAAGTAAACTCAACATCAAAATGAGGCAAAGGCTAAGTAACCCAGGAAGTCCGTTGGTCATAAAGGTTTCCAGAAGTTGATTATGGGAACTCATCTTCCGGTTCTCCTCATCCAGAAGTGTATTACGGTCCTTATAGGCTTGTTCCATGTAATACCTCTGGTTGCCGATACCAATACCGATCATCCAGTGTTCTTTAACAACAAAAAGTGTCGTTTTCCAAAACTCGACACGCATGCCAAATGACTTGTGATTAATATCATCACCGCCATCAACCGTAGCTTCAATGTCCTCCTGGGTGTTGAGTATCTTATTTCTAAGAGATGGGAGACTAAGAATAAAAATGGTCGGGATCAAAACGAAACCTGCGATCAGACCGATCTTAAGCTTCCGGTCTGTAGTGAAAAAAACAACCAGTGCAATGACCGCAAGTCCTGCAGCATAAAAACCTGTCAGACCTGTTCTGGAACTCAGTACATGCAAATTAAACAATAGAATTAGACCGCTTGATCCATAGATCCACCTTTGAATGGCAGTGGTACGCTTACCGGCAAACATAAATGCACTTACAAATACAGATACGGCCAGAAACAAACCGAAGTGAATGTGGTGCATTTTTGAAAAAACAGGTACATGCTTAGATTGCAAAAGCATGGCATTGATATCCGCAGCACTAGCAAAATAATTAACCACACTTACAGTAGAGGTTATTAAAAAAGAGATGATCAGTCCAAGAATAATATAGGATCTAATTTCCCATCTTAATCCTCTGTAACTGAAAAATGAAAGGGAAGTCAGTACAAATCCTGTCTTTACAAGGACATTCTCTTTCCAAAGACCTGTTTCAATAGCCCTGGTGCCATCCATTAACCACAGGATCAACAGGGTAAGAAGTAGCACGGGTATGGTCGAAATACGGAAGTTCTTTGTTTGAAAACCTCTGTACAAAGCAGTGAGCCAGATACCTGCTGAAGCAAAGGTTACCAGTCCTCTTGAAAAATGAATGGAAGCTATAAGTATGATAGAGAAAAGAACAACTAGAATTTCGTCATTCCAGATCTTTGAACCTATTTTACCGCCATTGCTATCGGGCATAACTTATCTCTACGACCGAACCTGACGAAACGCTGATCTTCGAAGCTGCTGAGGTCGTAATGATGATCATGTTCGACATACCTTCATTCAATTCGTGATTTCGGACCACTTTCACAAATACAGATTGCCCGGAATTTGGGTTGCTGACCATTATTATTGTGCCTATCTCAGCTTCGTGGTGCGAGGCGTATCTTTGTTGCTGATCAACGGTGTTGTCAGTGAACAACACCACATTTCCCTTTTCACTAACCTTCTCAACGTTGTATTTCTCTACCTTGTCAACCACCTTCTCGTATGGTCTTTTATCATCTTCCACAGCTTTCATTGCTGTATCATTCGCCTCTTCCCCGTGGATCCGTTTCCTCAACTGAACAAGCTCTTCTTCAAGTTCAGTGATCCGCTCTTCTTTCTTTTTTGATTTGTCAGTATTCGCATTCCCTGCAGAAACCTCATCTTCGATCACAGGTACAAGCAATCGCTGATTTTCTGAAAGATCATCCGCGGTAAGGCCGTTCAGATCTTTAATTACCCCTACGGATGTTTTGTATCTTTTGGCAATAGAGAAAAGGGTTTCACCAACCTGCACCGTATGATATCTCGCAAATGTGGAAGAAACTTCAACCGCCATTTCATCCCCTTCATTTACCTCTTCTTTTTTATCATCAAAATATTCCTTTACAACCTGCTCCTCAAAAGGTGCGTCCTTTCCGGTCGGAATAAGTAGGATCTGACCTTTTTGAAGCATTTCATTCACCTCAGGGTTAGCACTCAGTATATCTTCGATCGGTACATTGTATCTTCTGGACACAGCAAATAAACCCTGGCCTGGATCAACTTTGTGCATAATAAATAATTTGCCATTCTTAACTTTGACTCCCACTGAATCCTGAACCGCTGCATTTGAATTCACTGCACCTGCGATCATAAAAAGCAATGTTGCCAGCAGCGGCAATCCTTGCTTTATTCTCTTTACAATTGAACTTTGACCCATTTCCCCTTTTATTTCAAACAAAAATAGAATTATCAACCTTAATATTGTGGTACCTTGCAATTTGATTTAAGAACCTAATACGCCTTTTGTTAACTTAATGAAACACTTTCTTTTAATAATCACATCGTTGTTCTTCTCGTTGACCGGGTTCTCTCAAGATACGGATTTCAAAGTTATACAATTTGAGATCAGAGAGGACATTGCCCCTTCTGCTACACGTCTGGTAAGCAAAGGTCTGGAAAAATCAAAAGAAATGAATGCCGACCTGGTAATTATTCATATGAATACTTATGGTGGTCTTTTAAGCGATGGCGATTCCATTCGACAGGCAATTCTCAACTCACAGATACCGGTATGGGTTTTCATTGACAAGAACGCCGCCTCAGCCGGCGCCCTTATTGCAATTGCATGTGATAAAATATTCATGTCACCCGGCGCAAGCATGGGTTCAGCAACGGTAGTGGATGGAAATGGAGAGGTACTCCCGGATAAATATCAGTCATATATGCGCTCTATCATGAGGGCAACAGCAGAAGCCCATGGCAGTGATACCATTATTTCGGGCCAGGATACGATCATTAGATATAAAAGAGACCCTCAGATTGCTGAGGCAATGGTGGACCCGAGAACCGTGGTCCCAGGTTTGATCGATTCATCCAAAGTTCTTGCTTTCACCCCTGAAGAAGCAATGAAATACAAATACTGCGAAGGTCAGGCAACGTCTATCAAAGAAGTGCTTGCGATTGAAAACATTAAAAACTATTCCATCACGGTAGTAGAAAAAACCAGGCTGGACAAAATGATCGGTTTCTTTGCGAATCCGGCAATCAGCGGGGTTCTGATCACGATCATTTTCTTCGGCATTTTCTTTGAACTGAGAACTCCCGGAGTGGGTTTCCCACTAATGGCAGCTGTAATTGCGGCGATCCTTTATTTTGCACCACTCTACCTTGAGGGACTGGCAGCAAACTGGGAGATATTGATCTTCATTATTGGACTCGGATTGATCGCCCTTGAGCTGTTCGCAATACCAGGTTTTGGTGTTGCTGGCATCAGTGGAATAATTCTGACCGTTACATCACTCGTACTTAGCATGGTACGAAATATTAATTTTGATTTTACTTTTTCTTCTTCTGCAGAATTAAATACTGCTCTGGCAGTTGTTCTGGCCTCGCTCCTGGCATTCATAGGTATATCTTTTCTTTTCGGCCGTACGATGCTGAATAATCCTTTGTTCAATCGACTGGTACTGGCCCACACCCTCGGTGATGCAAAAGTAGGCGCACAGCCTGACGACCAGGCCTCAATTGACGGCAAAAGCGGAACGGCGTTTACTGACCTTCGTCCAATGGGAAAAGTGAAGATAGACGGAGTTATATACAATGCAAAAACATACGGAGGGTTTATCCCAAAAGGGCAACCTGTCCGTATCATTGGAAGTGAATATGGGTATTTACTTGTTGAAGAAACTCAACCGATTGCCTGAAATATGATCCTCCTATGCAACGAACTTTGAAATTATTCGTTCTAAATAAATATGTATAGACAACTCGTTCCATTTACCCTTTTACTGATGCTGAGCATTGCTTCATCAGGTCAGGACACAGATCACAGAGACATTGACATTTCCGTCGGTGACACCCTGGAATTCTGGAATTGTGAAGGAGACAATTTTGAGTTTATTGATCTATACTCAAAAACAAGATTTGAAGAGACAGACCTTGTATATGACAGCACCACCGGTGATGGTTTCTATGAATATTTCTTTACCACGGGCGACTTTGATGTCCACAGGCTGACCTGTGATTATGCCAGAACAAAATGCATTATTACCGCGATCAACTATGTGACCGATGATAATGGAAACCAGCGACTTGTTATATTCGCAACGATCAAAGCAAACGAAAAGGTGGCCTGGATAGAAGCTCAGGAAGCTTTCAGTGCCGGTGAGGTCGTATGGCGGAAATAAAAAAGATACTGATAGTCAGGTTCAGTTCTATTGGAGACATAGTACTTACAACTCCTGTCATCAGGGTGCTGAAAGATCATTTCCCTGATGCCGAGGTCCATTATCTCACTAAGTTTCAGTACAAAGGGATACTTGTTGCTAACCCTTATATATCAAAAATACATACCCTTAAGGATGACTGGAGAGAAATGATCCTTGACCTTAAAAATGAGAAATTCGATCTGCTGATCGATCTTCATTTTAATCTTCGCACCCGTTTGTTAAAGTGGAACCTGAAGATCCCATCCTACAGTTTCAATAAGATCAACTTCCAGAAATGGCTAATGGTAAATCTGAAAATTGACCGGCTGCCCAATGTCCATATTGTTGACAGGTATATCGATGTATTGAAACACCTGGACATTCAGAATGATGGCAAAGGCCTGGACTATTTCGTTCCGGTTCATGATGAAGTGAATATGAATGACCATCTTTCGGACCAAAATATCTCATTCGATGTTTACGCTATTGGAGGACAACATGAGACAAAAAAACTGCCGCTAAACCGTATTCGTGAAATTGCTGACAAGCATGACGGTTATATGGTGCTTCTGGGCGGGAAGGAAGATTATGAAAATGGTGAAAAGATTGCCTTTGATCATGATAACATTGTCAATCTCTGCGGCAAATTGAACATCAATCAGTCCGCGAGCGTTGTTTCGCAGGCCAGATGTGTTATTACCCATGACACCGGTATGATGCACATTGCCGCTGCATTTAACAAAAAGATCATTTCTATTTGGGGAAATACCATTCCTGAATTCGGTATGAGTCCATACCTCCCGCATAAGGATTCAAAGACCATTGAGATTAAAGATCTGTCCTGCAGACCCTGTTCTAAAATTGGTTACTCCAAATGTCCAAAAGGCCATTTTAAATGCATGAACCTTATCGATACTGACCTGATAATTGATGCACTTAAAAATTAAGGTCCGGTTTCTTCTTCGGAAAAATAACGGAAAGCAGAATACTGGAGATCAATATCCCCGCAACGATCAATAACGATGTCTGATTTGTGAATCCCAGCTCAACAAGGGTATGATGGAAGATCATCTTTACACCAATAAAGATAAGCAAGACAGACAGACCATATTTCAAATAATAGAAAAGGTGCATGACATTGCTAAGAACAAAGAACATAGACCGTAATCCCATGATCGCAAAGATGTTAGAGAAAAACACGACAAACGGATCTTTTGTGACCACAAAAATTGCCGGTACTGAATCAATAGCAAAGATCACATCTGAAAATTCAGTTACCAGTAAAACTATGAACAATGGGGTAACAAAAAGATGTCGGTCTTTTCTTACAAAAAAACGGTGCCCAATGTAACGTGGGAATACCCTGAACAACTTTGAGCAAAGCCTTACGACAGGATGGTTCTTTTCGTCTATTTTTTCTTCTTTATCTCCTTTAATTATCAATTTGACCCCACTATAGATCAGGAATGCCCCGAATACGTACAGTATCCATGCGAATTCCTGGATCAGTGCGGCACCAAGGAAAATAAATACAAAACGCATAACGACAGCACCAAGCACACCCCAGAAAAGTACACGTTTATAATATCTTTCTCTTAGCCCGAAAGTGCTGAATATTAACAAAATGACAAATATATTGTCAACGGAAAGAGCGTATTCAATAAAATACCCTGTAAGGTATTCAATGGACAGATTTTTGTTGTACTCTTTGGTAAGGGCCTTAAAGTCAGACCCGGATGTATCTACCGGATGGTGATATTTATTGATAACTTGCTTGAGATGATCTATGTCGTTAATGCCATGGACCATTTCTCCGTTATACCTTAAAAAGAAATAGAAACCAAAAGCGCAGGCGACCCAGACGGCTGTCCATGCAATTGCCTCTTTAAAGTGAATTACATGATTTTTTTTTGTGAAAACCCCTAGATCCAAAAGCAGGACGAACAACACAAAAACCAGAAACAGCGAGAAAAACAATACTTCTCTGATCTGCAAAACCGGTACAGAAAATATAATGGAGTTCGTCACTTTTAGGATGGCAAAAATACAATTGAGTTATGAGTAATGAGTCATGAAATATGTTACCCTTTGCACATTATCTTTTGCTGCCAGTAATTATCACTGGTCACTGTTCGTTAATATTTTAGCAATTCTTTGTATTTGTTAAGACATTTGCAGCAATAATGAAAATCACAAACAGATCTGTTTACATAAAACCATTTTTAACAACAATGGTATTCATACTTCTTTCCACGTTTCTTTTAAATGCCCAGGTTAAAGGGAAAGTACCATTTGACGCGCTTGAGAAGAAAGGTGAACTTTATTATTATAAAAATGCTCCTTATACCGGTATTTCAATTCTTAAACATGAGAACGGTAGACCTTTTCAGGAAATTGAATGGCTTGACGGTAAGATCCACGGTTACATGCGCACATGGTACGAAACAGGAGGCAAAGACCAGGTTATTCATTATAGCCACGGCAAATTTGATGGCGAGTATACTTCATATTACATCAATGGCAGTGTAGAGCTGGATTGTAATTACAAGTCAGGGAATCTGGATGGGAACTACCGTTCTAACTATAAATCAGGATTACCACAGAAAACAGCCCGCTACGTGGACGGAAAACTGGAAGGTGAAATGAACATTTACTTTAGCAGCGGACAGAAGGAGCAAACGTCAAATTTCATCAATGGCTTGCCAGATGGGGTAACTACTTCTTATTTCCCTGAAGGAGGTATACGCAAAGAGATCCATTACAGATCGGGCAAGAGACATGGATCGTCAAAAGAGTATCACACCAACGGTCAGCTTGGCGAAGAAGCAGCCTATATTGACGGATTCCTCAATGGGAAAAAGGTGGTTTATTCATCGGATGGGAAAATTATTTCAGAAGAGAATTTCGTGATGGGACAACCTGACGGAGAACAAAAAGAGTATGATTTCAATGGCATACTGCTCAAATTGACCACTTATGAAAATGGTGTAAAAGAAGGGCAATTTACAGAGTGGGTTGATGGCGTGGTAAAAAACAGCGGGTTTTATAAGGACGGTAAAAAATCAGGCGAATGGATCGAAAATGCAACACGTCCGGTGACGACGTCTAAAGGTTCATACAAAGAAGGTCGAAAAGACGGCTACTGGATCATTGGCGAATCAAGGCTCTTTGGCAAGCAGGAAGGATCTTTTAAGATGGGATTGAAAGACGGAAAATGGATAGTGTATGATCACAAGGGACAAAAGGTAAGAGAGGAAAACTGGGCAAGCGGAGTCCTTATCAGTTCGAAGGAATAATTGTGTTTTGAAATTGAACAATTCGTTCGTACTTTTCACCCTGTAAAAGTTTATCTGTAAAAAGTATGAAAAAAATAATTTTGATTGGCCTGGCCCTGGCCTTTTTTGGGCAAATTGCTTGTAAAGATGATGGTGGCAGTGATCCGGCTCCGAATTCATCAACCGGAAAATTAACGGATTCTGATAAAGCATTATTGATGAATAAGAAGTGGTTTGACCATCTTGGCGCTTTCAACCATCAATATAAAAATGACGGGACTTACATAATAAATGATGGCCTTGTGGGTACATGGAAATGGAGGAACAAAGGTGACACCATGGATCTAGTAAACAATGGCGACGCCTGGGCACAGGTATGGGTTTCTATTAAAGCTAATGAAGCACAGTATAAAACCAATCAGTCGGGTCTTGGATTTAAAGACATTTTCACTCTGAAAACAACCCCATAGGTTTGTTTTATCTTCTTAAATTTTTTCGACGGTAACAATCCGAACGGTACGGAACGGACCTCTCGTAAGATCTATGTCAGAATGTGACAATAATTATTCTGGCACGATAATAGAGTTATAATTATTCTACGGCTAAAACGCTAATAAATGGTAACTTTGGCAGGCCGTTGAATTTAGACGAATACTATGTTTAATAAGATCGTAAAAGGGATAGGAGGTTTACTTGGGAACAAGTCTGAGCGCGATAACAAAGCGCTTGAGCCAATAGTTAAGCAGATCAACGAAGAATTTGTTAAACTTTCAGGACTTTCTAACGACGAACTTCGTAATAAAACAACCGAATTTAAGAAACGCATCAATGACCATTTGGCAGAGATCGATAAAGATATCGCTGATCGTCATCGCATGATAGATGAATCTGATGTTGAGCAGGTTGAAGAACGTGAAAAGTGGTACGAAGAAATCGACAAACTTGAAGCGAAGAGGGATGATGAACTGGAGGTCATTCTTGACCTTTTGCTCCCTGAAGCATTTGCTGTCGTGAAAGAAACCGCTCGCCGGTTTACTGAAAATGAGGAACTTGTGGTCACAGCCACTGATATGGACCGCGAAATTGCCGCTAAAAAATCCAACGTGGTAATAAAGGGCAACGACGCCGCTTATGCCAAGAGATGGGATGCAGCAGGTTCTATGGTTGAATGGAACATGGTCCACTATGATGTTCAGCTCATCGGTGGGATTGTTCTTCACCAGGGAAAGATCTCTGAGATGGCTACCGGGGAAGGTAAAACACTGGTCTCTACTTTACCGGCTTACCTGAACGCCCTGGGCGACAGAGGAGTGCATATCGTTACAGTGAACGATTATCTTGCCCGACGGGATGCTGAATGGAATGCTCCATTGTTCGAATTTCACGGTTTGAGCGTAGACTGTATTGACTACCACAGACCAAACTCAAAAGAAAGACGTAAAGCGTACCGTGCAAATATCACCTATGGCACGAACAATGAATTCGGATTTGACTATTTGCGTGACAACATGGCGCATGCACCGGAGGAACTTGTTCAGCAAAAACATCATTTTGCAATGATCGATGAGGTGGATTCTGTTTTGATCGATGATGCGCGTACCCCTCTCATTATCTCCGGTCCGGTTCCTAAAGGTGACCAACACGAATTCAACGACCTTAAACCGAGGATCCAGAAATTGGTCGACGCTCAAAAACGATATGTGACCACAGCTCTTGCAGATTCAAAAAAACTTATTTCAGAAGGGGACACCAAAGACGGTGGATTCCTGTTATACAGGGCATACCGTGGCCTGCCTAAAACAAAGGCCCTGATCAAATTCCTTGGAGAACAAGGCATTAAAGGAATAATGCAAAAAACCGAAAATTTCTACCTGCAGGATCAGCAGAAAGAGATGCATAAGGTTGATGAGGCATTATACTTTACTATTGACGAGAAAAACAACCAGGTAGAACTAACCGAAAAAGGAATTGACCTGATCACCCAGTCAGGAGAAGAAAAAGAGTTTTTCATGATCCCCGACGTAGGCTCTATGATCGCTGAGTTGGAAAACAGCGGTATGGACCCGCAGGAACTGGCTAAGAAAAAAGACCAGATCATGCGTGATTTCGCTGTCAAATCAGAGCGGATACACTCTATCAACCAGTTGTTAAAAGCTTATACTTTGTTTGAGAAGGACGTAGAATATATCCTCCAGGACAACAAAGTAAAGATCGTCGACGAACAAACCGGACGGGTTATGGAAGGCCGACGATATAGTGACGGGCTTCATCAGGCAATAGAAGCAAAGGAGAATGTAAAAGTTGAGGATGCAACTCAAACTTTTGCGACCATCACGCTTCAGAACTTTTTCAGAATGTACCATAAGCTTTCTGGAATGACCGGTACAGCTGAAACAGAAGCTGGTGAATTCTGGGAAATCTACAAGCTGGATGTGGTTGTGATCCCAACCAATAAACCGATCGTCAGAAAGGACATGGACGACCTGGTCTATAAAACCAAAAGGGAGAAATACAACGCTGTTATAGATCAGATCATTGAACTCCAGGAAAAAGGACAACCTGTTCTTGTGGGTACGACATCAGTTGAGGTATCTGAAACGCTAAGCAGAATGCTTCAGATGCGTAAGATCAGGCATAACGTCCTTAACGCAAAACAGCATCAACGTGAGGCGGACATAGTAGCTGAAGCCGGCCAGAAAGGATCTGTGACCATTGCCACAAACATGGCAGGGCGGGGTACCGATATTAAGCTTGGCCAGGGCGTGAAGGAAGCAGGAGGTTTGGCGATAGTTGGTACCGAACGTCACGAATCCAGACGGGTGGACCGACAGCTGAGAGGTCGTGCAGGACGACAGGGGGATCCGGGATCATCGCAGTTCTTTGTTTCCCTCGAGGATGACCTGATGCGTTTATTTGGTTCCGATCGCGTCGCGAGGGCCATGGACACTATGGGTCACAAAGAAGGTGATGTAATTCAGCATAAACTGATCACACGGACCATTGAACGATCTCAGAAAAAAGTTGAGCAGAACAACTTCGGAATAAGGAAACGTCTTCTTGAATATGATGACGTTATGAACAAACAACGTGTGGTGATCTATGCAAGAAGGAAACACGCTTTGTTCGGTGACCGTCTTTCTGTTGACATCACCAATGCCCTCTATGACTGGTGCGAAGAAAACGTTCATTCTGCGCAGGAACATGGTGACTATGAAGGATTTAAACTGGAGTGCCTGAGGTTACTCGCCTTTGAACCTTCGGTTACTGAAGAAGAATTTCTTGACACGTCGAACGAGCATTTGGTACAAAGGATCTTTGAAGAGGCTTCCCGGCATTATCACCAGAAGAACAACGGAATAATTAACCAGGCATTGCCTGTTCTTAAAAGCATTAAAAAGGAGAAAGGAGATATCATAACCAATGTATCTGTTCCCTTTACCGATGGCCAGAAAGGCATCAATGTTGTCGTTGATCTTGATGACACCATTGCTACGAACGGAAAACGCCTGATAACAAACTTCGAAAGATATATCGCTCTCGCTCACATTGACAATCACTGGAAGGAACACCTTCGAGAGCTGGATGATCTGAAACAGGCATCAAACAATGCTTCTCTGGAACAGAAAGATCCTTTGCTGATCTATAAACTTGAGTCGTTCAATCTTTTCCGTGAAATGGTTTCGGCCATGAACGAGGAGATCCTGTCAATGCTTTTCAGAGGGTATATCCAAAACGAAGACAGATCCAGTGTAAAAGAAGCGCAGGCGCCAAAACGCACTGATCTGAGCGGGCTAAAAACTACTAAGGAAGATGTGGCCCCAGGAGCCAATGGACAGCCGTTGCCGGCAACGGCTCCGGGAAGATCAGACCACCTGCAACCGGTAAAGGTCGGTGAAAAAGTTGGTCGAAATGACCTTTGTCCTTGTGGCAGCGGCAAGAAATATAAAAAATGTCATGGCAAATTTGAGTAGACTCATTCGATTTGGCACCCTTTTACTGTTCCTGGCTTCGATAGCAGATTCTGCTGTCGCACAAGGGAAAGTTGAAGTAATCAGGGATTTTGAATTTGATCTGTTAATCAACCAGAAAAGGATAAAAGCAGATTCTACGGATATTAAAGGATACAGGATCCAGATCTATTTCGGTACAGATATGGATGAAGGTCAAAAAGTCAAAACCAAATTTAAGGAGCTGTATCCTGAGTATACAGAACAGGTCTATATGTCCTATACTCAGCCGTACTGGCGTGTTCGGGTAGGAAATTACTACAGACCGATAGATGCACAACCTGACATTAACCTGTATCTAAAAGACTTTGAAAAGATCTTTCTGATCAAAGATGACATTGAATTACCTTTCATTCCCTTACGTATTTGAAGAACTTGAAAGGATGATCTCTTTGTGCCGATGATCATATACTCTTTCTAGAGAAAAATATCTTAAAATAGAAGGAAGGCTTTCTGAATTCATCTCTTAAATTTACGTTATCAAACATGGAGGTAAGAAGCTTTCTGAAATCTTTGTTCTTCGAAGCTTTTCTTGTGATGAAATTGAAAAGGAAAGGATATCTCACCAGCTTTTGAAGGCGATAACTAAGTTTCAACTCTGTCCACATCAATCTGTAAACTTCCTTATCATACCTGCTCAACCACTCTGCGTCCCAGTACCCCCCTGCAATTGCTTCACTGCTAATATCCGCTGCAATTCGGCCACTTTCCATGGCATTTGCTATCCCTTCGCCGGTAAATGGATCGATAAGTGAGGCCGCATCTCCGCAAACCATAAGTCTGTCGGCTGACAGCTTTCTTGTTTTCGATCCTAAAGGCAACCCCCATCCTTTTATGGTTCCTAATTGCTGCGCATCTGTGAAACGATCTTTTAACGCCGGATGATTGGCTATAAGATCGGGCAGTAACTTCCTTAGGTTAACCTTGCCTTTGGAAATATGCTGCGTCAACATTCCCAATCCAACATTCGCTTCGCCCCCGGGCAATGGAAAGATCCACAAATAACCCGGCAAAATATCTTTTAAAAAATGAAGTTCAATGTATCCTTCCGGATGAAGATCTTTTACACCGCTGTAGTAAGCCCTTACTCCGCCACTGTGGTGCAGATTCTCCTTTTTAATGCCTGTATATGCTTTGGTCAGACCTGCCACACCACAACAATCAATGATAAGATCAGACGTATATATCGTGCCGTCGCCAGTGGCCACGGTTACACCTTGTGGATCAATGGTAACAGATCGTACTGGGCTATTCTCTTTAAGGGTTCCGAACGTGGAGTTGATGTTTTTGGCTAGAAAATGATCGAAATGAATGCGTTTACTTATATAACCTGAGGGAACAGCCGGCACTTCATCCCTGTCATTCAATTTAAAAGGTATATCAACTGGTCTTCCGTCAGGTGAAACAAAGGTCACACCAAAGGAAGGAAGTCTTTCACCAGCATTTTCCCGAAACGGTTGCTCCAGATCAGGCGCTACTTTTTTAATAATATTAACCACCTTTCCACTTAACGCATCACCGCATACTTTATCCCTGGGAAACGTATCTTTTTCGAGGACGACATGTTGGATCCCCCGGCTGGTCAATTGCATAGAAGCAATTGATCCTGCCGGACCGGCGCCAATGATTATTACTTTATAGAAGTGTTGCTCAGCCAAGAATGGCAAAACAAATCATTTATCATGATTCGGGTAAGATTAAACTTTAAAATTCCTGCACTAATTCTTAACAATCCGGGCGGTAACAGTTGAATTGTCAAGATAAATCCGAAGGAAATAAATCCCCTGACGATATCCTGTAAGATCGACGGAAGACGCCCCCTCCTCAACTGTGTTGAGTAACACCCCTCTCACATCCATAACTTCAACCATCCTAACCTTTTCCTTCTCAGATCTGACATTGAATACGCCGTCAGAGGGGTTCGGATAAACCGTCACCTGTGTTGATGACACCTTTAGATAATTTCTTGTGGAGACTTTCATACTCCCTTGTCTGAACATCACTCCTCCCCTGTTGTTACCTATGAGAATGTCCGGGATCGTGTCACCGTTCAGATCACCAAAAACCGGCCTTGCGTAGGAGCCAAAATCTGGCAGCGAACTGTAACTTTGGGTGAGCTCATTATAAAATCCTATCGGCGATTTTTTAAATTTCCCGGTGTAGTTGTCTTCGACATCTGTAAAAATGTAAACGTTTCCATGTGCTCCTCCTACAATAAATTCACGCTTACCATCACCATCAAGATCTTGTAAAGAAGGATGAGCCAAACCATCCCCTACCTGCATAAACGTATCAATAAACTCTCCATTCGGTAATTCAAAAGTTACCCAGGCGTATCCGCTGGACATTACCCCACCGAAAGTATCAACCGCAAGCTCAAAATCAGGAACGTTAGTAGTGCTGATATTGCGGTAGTATCTGGTTTTTCCGCTCAAAGTACCGAGCAACATATCTATCTTTCCATCGACATCTACATCTGTAAAATAAGGAGAGACAACACCGCCTGAATTGATACCGAACGCTTTGTCTGACAACAGGGATGTTTCCCAAACCCCGCCGTTCTTAATCAGTTGGTAAAGATGCAGATCCCCTTTGTAATCTCCGAAGATCAATTCAGGAGTCCCATTTTCATTAATATCTACGATCGTAGGAACGATCCATCTGAATCCTTTAGATGCAAGCCCAAGGAAATCCTGGTCGACCAGTTTGAATACCGGCTTCGCTGACGTACCTGTATTTTCATACAAGAACAGGCGATCTGCAAGATCTCTTGTAACATGATGACCGCCGGTAGAACTTAAGATCAGATCAAGGTCTTTATCATCGTCATAATCCCAAAGTATCGGCGTGTTTACGGATCCATGATCTACCATCTCACCGACGAATGCGTTGTTCTTGCTGTATTCAAAGGTTGGCAATGCATTGGAACCCGTATTCTCATACAGTTTTACGTTATTGAACTCATCGATCCATAAATAGGATAATTTATCGGTGGTGTTGGGTGCGATCATCAGATCCTTTACCCCATCGCCCGTCACATCCATCATAAAAACACCCGGAAAAATATTTACCTCTCCAGGATTTGTTGCAGATGGATAATCGGCAGTCCAGGATATAATGGTATCCAAACGCGCATCAAGGTCTTTCTTGCCGTTTTCCAGAAATAAGATATTCTCAAAACCAGAGTTGCCCAGGATCAGGTCCATATCCTGGTCGTTGTCAGCATCATAAAGCAATAACACAGAACCTCCGCTATGCTTTTTCTTAAGATATCTGTAATACTTACGTGAGCACCATTTATAGCGCTGCAGTGTAATACTGTTTGCGGTATCCACAGATTCGACAAAGTCTCCCCAGCAAAGATCTGCTTCTTCAAATATCGGAGAATCAAGTGACTGCTTGGTTTCTTTGCAAACATTCAGAAAAAGAGAGACTCCCTGTCCGCTTTCCTGTAATGTAAGGAAATCAACGTCACCATCTCCATCAACATCTTCAATGGCCGGTATACTCGATTTACTGCAATAGAGTTCTACATGATTCAGGATAAAAAAAGTGTCTTCCCACCAAAAGGTATCTGTGTTAAAGTTATATGCCGATAACGATTCTGAGACCAATTCTAACTGCAGGTGTTTATCCCAGCTTTGGGTAACGTTGCGATACAATGCACTTGCCTGAGTTCTGTTTGATCTTAGCCAGAGATCTTTTTTGCCGTCGTTATTGTAGTCCTTGGTCACGATCCAGCCGTCAATTTCAGGAAACAATTCCTCATATTCAGGAGCATGGGAATAATTGCCTTTACCATCGGAAACCAGAACCACGATGTTATTGTCCGCCCTGTCATACATCAGGAGGTCATCAATACCGTCATTATTTACATCCAGCGGATGCAATTGCGGGGCATTCAATCCTCCTGCAGTTGCAAGGGCAAGTGTATCGCCGTTCACATCCAAAAACAACGGCGCAACCCCATCCCTGAAAGACATCACCTGCGCACTTGCGATAAGATTGATGAACATTACAGAAATGAATGTGGATGCAAATAAATATAACGCTATATATTTTTGTTTTACTTTGTTTCCCATGTTTATCATCTAGACCTCACAATGTACCTAAAAGTTGCATTGCTTGGTTACGAAATATCAATGAATTTAGCTGAATTTTACAAATTAATAACCAAACAGGGATTCCAGTTCTCAACTGATACCCGTCTATTAAAACAGGGCGATGTCTATTTTGCTTTGACAGGACCCAATTTTAACGGAAATAAGTTTGCCCAACAGGCTTTGGAAAGCGGAGCTTCGTATGCCGTGGTTGATGACCCAGACCTGGAAGGAAAGCCGGGGTGCATTAGTGTTGAAAATGTGCTTCAATTCATGCAAAAACTGGCCAGGTACCACAGGGATCAGTTTGATATTCCTGTGCTTGCGATCGGTGGCAGTAACGGGAAAACGACCACCAAAGAGCTTATTTTATCCGTGCTTTCTCAAAAATACAAGGTCCACGGTACCGCCGGCAACCTGAACAATCTGATCGGTGTGCCGGTCACATTGCTGAAAATGCCTGCAGACACTGAAATAGCAGTAATAGAGATAGGCACCAATACCTTCGGGGAAATAAAAGATCTCTGCAATATTGTTGATCCGGATCATGGGATAATCACTAATATTGGTAAGGAACACCTTGAAGGCTTCGGAGACCTGGAAGGAGTGGCAAGAGAAGAAAGTGAACTCTACCTGTATCTAAAGAAACGCGGTGGGATTGCTTTTGTAAATAACGAGGACGACCACCTGCAGAGAATGTCCGTAACAATTGAAAGAAGGCATACCTATGGTATTAGAGATAACGCTGATTGTCAAGCGGAAGCTGTTCAGGTCATGCCAAATATCTCACTTAAACTTGGCGACAAGGAGATCCACTCCAAATTATTCGGCGAATACAACCTTTCAAACATTATGGCTGCCATTGCGATCGGCAGATTTTTCGAGGTAAACGATGCCCAGATCAAGGAAGGTGTCGAATCATACGTACCTTCCAATAACAGATCAGAGATTCGGCAGATCGGCACCAACACTGTTATTCTTGATTCGTACAACGCAAACCCTTCAAGTATGGAAGCTGCGATGAACAGTTTTGCCAAACTTAAAGGATACCGAAAGATAGTCGTACTTGGAGATATGTTCGAGCTTGGGAAACAGGCAGAGGTCGAACACATGAACATAGCCCGGTTAGCTGCAGAAAATAGATTTGATCAGATCATCCTTGTAGGTGAATGGTTTGCAAAACAAGCCGGATCGATCGGGGCAAAAGGATTTGAGAACATCGACCAAGCCATCACCTACTTGAGGGGGCAGAACCTGAAGGATAGTTGGATGCTTGTAAAAGGGTCCAGAGGGATGAAAATGGAGAGAATCATGGAGATCTGGGACCCTTCGGATGCTATAGCATAGCCCGGTAATTCTTTATAAGGATCGCACCAAGATTTTTATGTGGGGGTATATAGTCATAAAACTTCTCCATTACACCGTTACCTTTAGATTTCATGCGTGTTTCAAGTTGTGCCCAGAACACTTCCCAGTCGAGGTCCTTGCCCAGCCTGAGCCATTCGTTCAACAGGAATATCATGTCGTCATTTACGCGCATGGTTCCAACTTGCTTTGAAGATATGATCTGTGCATCAGGAGAATAATCCAGTACTTTGGATATGTTATTGAAACCGCCGCAAGATCCCAGGATAATGACCTCCGCATTTGGGGTCAACGATTCGATGGCAACACTTACATAATAGCTGTGTCCTCTGTGAATGACGATATCAGGATACCGTTCTGATCGTTCAAAGAAGGCTTTGATATCATCTTGACCCGCATATTCATGCGTTGGTTTATTGGCATATATCACCACCTTTTTCCCCCTTACGGATGAGATTATCACATAATTTTCTTTATCCTCTATCTTCCAGTTCGGGTGCCTGAAAGTGTTAATGAAAGATGCATAAGAGGCATATCCGTCTTCATCGTCAAAAAAGAAATGCTGCTGAATATTCACATCTGCCTTGAAGAGTTCTGATGAAGGTACGGAAGCGGTCACATGCAACTCAGAAGCTAATATTTCGTTGTTAATATCCAGGTTAAAAAGGGCCAGCAACAAACTGTATATCCTGTCACCTTCAACGCTTGTATAGCGGACTTCCTCATATCTTTTACGCAAGGTGGATTCAAACAAACTCCTGTTTGCTTCATTTTCCAGACTTCCATAGGTGTCTGCAACGGCCACTGCCGCTTCAAGGTTATTCTGAGATTTCTCCAGTCCTCCGATAAAATCCCGGAAGAGTGCATTCTTTTCCCACTCCTCCATTCCTTTCATCCATTCAGAAAGGGTGTTGTAATTTGCACATTGACGGATAAAGGTTCTGAATTTATTCATCCCCATACTGTGCAGAAATTCGTATGGAGATGTTCCGTTTAATCTGGAAACCAATCTTTTATAGAGCCCGAGGAAGGAAGAAGTGTAAACTTCTGCGTCGCCATAAACGATCATGGAATACAGTTCCTCTGCAGAGGCCCTCGGTTCATCAACAGAAGCAAAGCGAACGGCATCGGAGGACTCATGAAGTTCATTGATCTTGCGAATATTCTTCAGTGACATGAACGTGAGTTCATCGTCAACGGAATAATCGCCCCAGATCTCACTTCGAACCCTCAGTTTGATCAGATGCCGGTATAATTTATCGTCCTGTTGCACAAGTTCTTCTGCTTCCTTAATGCTCAGTCTTTTGTTCTGAATGTCGTCGATAAGGAGATAAACTTTACTATTGGACCCAAAAATGGAGTGCAATTCCTTCATGAGTGTTATCACAGGTTTACCGGTCACAATTTTTATATCCCTGCCCACGGAATTCGACTGCCCCATATAAAATTTAACATGAAGTGGGGCGTGCATTGCCAGTTTATCGAGAATATCGTAAGTATATGACCTTCCCCGAAAATCATTGTACTGCCGCAGTAATTCACTTGGGGCAGCATAAGCAGCATGACTCAGCACTTCGTAAGCATAACTTTTATCAGCATAAAAGGGTATGATCTTTATTGCCGTAATGACATTTGCCTTCAGAATTGATCTTATCCTTTCCGAATCACTGATCTCCTGCACGTGAATTATCAGATCAAAGTATGTCTCGTATGTTGAATAAAGGTGAAAATTTGTTCTATTCACCTTTGCCAGATGATCTTTAAGCTCAAGTAAAAGATGTTTTTTGTCCAGGTCACGAAGGGAAGATCTCATTATATTGGACTGGATGCGATTTACATCTTCAATATAGACCCTTGTGGCTTTTTCTGTTTGAAGGGGTGAGTTGAGCTTGATCTCATTATCATAAATACCGTCATATCCGTCAATCCTTTGTTGCTCAGCATCAACCACATCGTTTGATTTTACCAGAAAGTCAGTTTGCCCAATGGAAAGTTGGGCACTTGCTACCAGCAATAGGATCAATAAGGTTAATACTTTCAATTTCATAACAATTTACTCACAAGGTGCCAAAGCACCATTCCGGTCGATACGGACACGTTCAACGAATGTTTTGTCCCAAATTGTGGAATTTCAACCAGAATATCGCACAGATCTACCAAATTCTGATCAACACCGTCTACTTCATTACCCACAATTACCAACCACTTCCCCCCTTGTATGGGCGCCCAATCCTGCATTGATATGCTGGAATCCGTTTGTTCCAGTCCTACAACCGTATACCCTTCTTCTTTCAATTTTCGTACCACTTTGTCAGGGTCACTGACATGTTCCCAGTTAACAGCCAGTTCAGCACCAATGGCTGTCTTGGTAATTTCACGATGAGGTGGGGTTGCAGTTATGCCGGCCAGGTATAATTTATCCACATTCAGGGCATCTGCAGTGCGAAAAGCAGCGCCTACATTCATCATGCTCCGCACATTATCAAGCAATAATACAATGGGGAATTTTTTCTGTGCTTTAAACTCATCCACAGAAACCCTGTTTAGCTCTATATTCTTTAATTTGCGTGCCATATTTGAATCAGAATCCGGGTCATTGGCAACAAAAGTAAATAAGGATAAGGAAACGCCACTTATGAAACAGTATGCTCAGATCAAAGCAAAGCATCCTGGAGCATTGTTATTGTTCAGAGTTGGCGATTTCTATGAAACGTTCGGGGAAGATGCCATCGTTGCATCAAAGGTACTTGGGATAGTGCTTACACGTCGTGCGAACGGGAAGGCATCTCATATTGAACTTGCCGGATTTCCGCACCACTCACTGGACACTTATCTGCCTAAATTGGTTAGAGCAGGACATCGCGTAGCCATATGTGATCAGCTCGAAGATCCAAAAGCCACTAAGAAAATTGTTAAAAGAGGGGTTACTGAACTCGTTACTCCCGGTGTGACACTTAACGATAAGGTTCTGGAATCAAAGCAGAGCAATTACCTGGCAGCGATCTACAAGGAAAAAAATGAAACAGGGGTTGCCTTCCTTGACATTTCCACTGGAGAGTTTCTCGTTGCACAGGGAAGCAAAGATTATATCGACAAACTGCTTTCCGGACTGAAACCTTCAGAGATCATTCATTCCAAGAAATGGCCCGCAAAAGAGAGGGAGTTACTTGCAGAGAGCTATTACACTTACACTCTTGACGACTGGATATTTGGCATTGAATTTGGCTATGAACGTTTGCTGCGTCATTTCGGGGTGCAGAACCTGAAAGGTTTTGGGATTGAAGACCAGGAGAAAGCCGTTATTGCTGCCGGGGCATGCCTCTATTACCTTGAACAGACGCACCACCACATGGTGGACCATATTAGTACCATCAGCAGGATTGAAGAAGAACGATATGTGTGGATGGACCCGTTCACTGTAAGAAACCTCGAGATCATTTATTCGCTTCACCCACAGGGAAAATGTCTCCTTGATGTTCTTGACAGAACTGAATCTCCAATGGGCGGACGTCTCCTAAGAAAATGGCTTGTTCTTCCTTTAAAGGAGAAGGAGGCCATAATGAAAAGGCAGCGGATAGTGGAACAGTTGTTTGTGGACCGCGATCTGCGTGAGCAACTGATCGAGCCTCTGCAGCAGATTGGAGATATTGAAAGGCTCGTTTCCAAACTTGCCGTTCAACGGATAAACCCAAGAGAGATCCGACAGATGGTAAAGGCCCTCGAATGCGTTTCGGTCTGTTACGAACTTTTGATCAACAGCAATGGCGAGATCAGTAAATATGGGGAGCAACTCAACCCGTGTACCGGTCTGCGCGAAAAAATAGAAAAGACGATCGTCGATAATCCGCCGTTGGCCGTCAATAAAGGATCGGTAATACGGAAAGATGTGGACGAAGAGCTTGATTCTTTAAGAGAGGTCGCCTTCTCAGGGAAGGATTACCTGGCCCGGATTCAGCAACAGGAGAGTCAGCGCACCGGGATACCCTCTCTTAAGATCGCTTTTAACAATGTATTCGGATATTATATAGAGGTTACCAATACCCACAAGGACAAGGTCCCGCCTGAATGGGTCCGAAAACAAACCCTTGTGAATGCCGAAAGATACATTACCGAAGAACTGAAAGAATATGAGGCTAAAATATTAACTGCGGAGGAAAAGATAGGCGAAATTGAGACTCGGATATTCAATGAACTTGTACAGTATGCACAGGATTATATCTCTCATTTCCAGATCAATGGCCGTATTATCGGACAACTTGACTGTCTGTTGTCCTTTGCCCGTGTTTCAGAACAGAACGATTACCACAAACCTGAAATTGATGACTCGTACGTACTTGCCCTGAAGGATTGCCGGCATCCGGTGATCGAGAAGCAACTTCCGTCAGGTGAAAGTTATATACCGAACGATCTGGTGCTCAACAATACGGACCAGGAGGTGATCATTCTTACAGGACCTAACATGTCAGGAAAATCCGCTTTGCTGAGGCAAACCGCTCTCGCCGTGCTATTGGCCCAAATAGGATGTTATGTCCCGGCAAAACATGCACATATTGGCATAGTTGATAAGATCTATACCAGGGTAGGTGCTTCTGATAATATTTCGCAGGGTGAATCCACATTCATGGTTGAGATGACAGAGACAGCAAGCATTTTGAACAACCTGTCAGCGAGAAGCCTCATCCTTTTAGATGAAATTGGTCGGGGTACCAGTACTTTTGACGGCATTTCTCTGGCCTGGTCAATTGCCGAATACATCCACCTCCATCCTACCAAAGCTAAAACTTTATTTGCAACACATTACCACGAACTCAATGAACTGGAAAACCAGTACGACGGAATTGTGAATTATCATGTTACTACCAAGGAAGTAGGTAAAAAGGTCATTTTCCTCAGGAAAATTAGGAAGGGTGGATCTGAGCACAGTTTCGGAATCCATGTTGCACAAATGGCCGGTATCCCTGCACAGGTTGTAAAACGAGCAGAAAAAGTACTTGAACAACTGGAAGGAGACAAAGCAAACCTGACCGGAAAAGAGAGTGTACGTAAACTGTCTTCGAACGATATTCAACTACAGCTTTTTCAAATAAATGATCCTAAGATCAGGTTATTGATCGAAGAATTGAACAAAATCGACACAAATGCTATTACTCCTATAGAAGCATTGATGAAACTTAATGAGATCAAAACCTATCTTGATGAATAAACTGATCCTGCTACTTCTGTTCCTGGCATTTCACTCAGGTGTAAGAGCCCAAAGTACGTGGATATTCTTCTATGACAAAGGGACAACTGAAAGCATTGATTCCAATGTTTACGCTCCCTACCTTGATGAGCTGAAGGAAAACGGTTACAAGATCATCGGTACTTCAAAATGGTTCAATGCCGCAATTGCGGAAGGAGAGATCATAGGGCCTCTGCCATTTGAATCAGTAAAAGGGGTAAAAAGAATGCAGGCTTATCGCGTTGATAAAGCCATGATCAATGAAATACATGCCCAGGACTCGATAACATACGGGAAGGCAGATGTGGGAATACAAATGCTGAAACTTGACGATTACCATCGCATGGGCTTTACAGGAAAAGGAGTCACCCTGGCCTTGTTTGATGCTGGATTTCATAACGTAGACACACTTAAAGCATTTAATTCGTTATGGACAAATCATCGCATAAAGGCGTGGTACGACTTTGTTGACAACGATGAAACTGTATTTGACGGAGGCAGTCACGGAACTGCCGTGCTATCCCTGGCAGGAGGAAACTATCCGGATTCTTTTACAGGTGCAGCTCCAGATGTGTCACTTGTACTTCTAAGAACAGAAGACGCCGGAAACGAGACCCACATGGAAGAACTTAACTGGGTCAATGCGCTCGAATGGGCAGATAGTGTAGGCGTCGACATCATCCATTCTTCCCTGGGATACTCTGTTTTCGACACACTGGAAGGCGATTATACCTATGCCAACATGGACGGTGAGACCACCATTATCACCCAGGCAACCAAAGTTGCCATTGAAAAAGGAATTTTTGTCACCAACAGTGCGGGCAACGAAGGTGCAAAAGAGTGGAAATACATCACTGCCCCCTGCGATGGAGAAGGAGTTCTGTGTGTAGGAGCGGTGGACTCATTCAGAGTAAAAGCCGGATTCTCTTCCTTTGGGCCTTCTGCTGATGGCAGGGTAAAACCTGAAGTGATGGCCATGGGTAAAAGGATCCATTACATCGGTAGTGACGGGATCATCAGATCTGGTAACGGAACCTCTCTTTCAGGTCCTCTTATTGCAGGCATGGTGGCATGTTTAAAGCAAGCCTGGCCCGATGTTCCCAATGACACCATATTCAATGCTATACTAAGGAGCGCCGACAGGTACGCGAATCCTGATACGGCGTACGGGTATGGAATCCCAAATGTACTGACCGCAGATTCCCTTCTTCGAAGGTTTGTCTCAATAAACAAGATTCAGGAAAAATCCGGCATATCTGTCTATCCTAATCCTGCTCACGATCGTCTGACCATTAAAAGCGATCAACGGATCGATCAGATCATTCTGTCAGAGATGAGCACCGGCCGAATCCTTTATTCTAAACTACTGAACGATCAGTCTGCAGTGATCTCACTTTCGGGAGTTTCCAAAGGAGTTTATATCCTTACAGCGATCCACGGTAAAACAAAAAGTGTTGTCCGGGTAATGGTACAATAATGCTTTGAAAGAATTTAGCGGTATTTCACCGTTAAAATGAGTAACCAATTCCGACTATAGGAATTCCTTCTTCTTCAGGAAAGTAAAGAAAACCAGCCTTTGCGAAAAAACCGCTTTTAGCAGTATACCTGTAAGTTGTAAATACCGCTATTCCCTCAAAATCCCAGTATGTTGCCCCAAGATCAGCTCTGTGTTTTGGGTTTCCATAATAAACAGAGGCCGTGAACAACGGGAGGAAGTAGGTGCCATAAACACCAACGCCAACAGACGGAATAACGCCAATCTTTTCACCTATGGGGATTTGCCGGTCATACACAAGAGAAGGTAAAATGAAAAAGTTCTGGGCATACACCACATTGTACCTTGGCTGCATGGTGGCATGGTTCCCCGGTTCTAACTGAGCGAAACACTTCAAATTGAACAAGAGTAAGGCGCATATAATTAGTAAGCGCATATTTCAAACATTAGTGCTCCTCAAACGTAGTTATATTGAGGTATTAAAAAGCTCAATCTTACATGACATTTGTCAAGATCACTTCAAAATATAAAGGGTGAAAACACGATCCTTTAACAATATAAAGTGTATTAAACAAAACCGTGAGCATCACAGCAAATTCAATCCTGCACTCTTTTTACAAGCACTCTGTAAATTGAGCCGGAATCGCTTATGATCCTGACTCCGTAGGTTCCTTGTTGCAAAGACGAAACGTCAATTTTCTTACCTGCTTCAATATCACTGATCTCCATCAAGAGTTTGCCGCTATTGTCAAAAATACAGGCAGAACTTTTTCCTGGGCCTGGGACCTTGTCAATTACCAAATAAGTATCGATCGGATTTGGATAAATCAAATACACGTCGGCTGAAAGTGATTCAGTTGTCAGCAATTTATTGCTGAAGCGCATCACCATTCCATCCGGCGGTGCTCCGGTATATCCATCAAGACCAACCGGCAGAATGGCCGGATTTCCGTCCTTTTCGATTATGACAATATCTTCATGCGAATTCAGAAAGTCAGGGGTAAGCAGTGCCAATAATATTTGAGGACCATTGTAATTTCCGAATGCTTGTGTGCCGGTTACCTTGGAAGGACCATATCTGAACTCAATCTGTTGCGTTTCCAGATAGACCCACAACTGGAAATTTGCAAAATCTGAAGAATCGTGGTCGATCAGGCCCATGTTTTTCCATTGCACTTGTAAAATTGGTTCACTTTTGCTCACGCTGTCAATTTTTATTGATACAGAAGAACCTGTTTCCCTTTGTTCCAGTTTCGCAACGAAAGGATCCAGAGCAAAGCTAAAGCTGTCTGAAGTATTGACTAAAAATCCGTTTTTCCCGACCACAAGGGTTGAACTGTTCAATAAATGATCATAAAGCCTGATCTCCATATTTAGTGAAACAAGCGCATTATTGTCAATGAAGATGTCGTAAAGTTCTTCCCCGTCATCAAACTCGGTATATTTCTCAGTATAATGATCGAAGGTGTAGAACTGGGCACTGCATAGCGCTGAGATAAAAGTAAAAAGGATGCTAAGTTTTATTTTTTTCATCACGTTTTGTTTTAATGAGTAAGATCAAATAAGAAATAAGCGTGTATCCGCTACCGAGGAACAGGTACCATTTTAAAGTAATGAAGTACGTTTTCAGACCTCCGGAATATTCACTTCGTATTTCGTCGATTCTCTGTCGGATCTCCACCTCACCGGCTCCTGCTTTCTCCATCTTATATCGTTCATGTTCTTCCAAAGCGGATATATTACCAACGTTATCTGCTACCAGGTCCCGGCCATACCTGTAGAGCATCACGATAATTGCAGCTATAAGAGCTATCAGAATACCGGTTGAAACAGCTTTTAAAAAAGAAAAACTATTTTCCTTTACAAGTTGATATACCCCAAAGAAGATCCCCAACGGCAAGATCAGAATAGATATATAACCTAACCATTCCGATAACCAGGCCGTTTTTATATCAAGTAACTGCATAAGCATACCATAGACAATTACAACAAAACCAACAATCGCTCCGACTTTAAAAACATTTTTAAGAAAGGCCTTCATCCGATATGAATATAATCAGCGAATTTGAAAGTAATTCCAGGATCACGCAATAAAAAAGGGGTTGAAAAAAGTTGTAAATGTTTATCAGGGTACAGAATACACGGATGATGCCTTTTGAATAAGTGCCCTGCGGTTACGCACATCCAGTTTTTTATATATTCTGTTTATATGGCTCTTGAGCGTGCTTTCCTCAATAAAAAGTTCATCTGCGATCTCACTATTGGTCTTGTTTTCTAACAAACGCAGATAAACTTCTACCTCCCTGAGCGTTAATACTGATCTGATATCGGTCCGCTTTTTCCTCTTTCTCTCAATGCCCCACCACAATAGAAAAATACCCGCCATAAAAGGTATCGTTACTAAAAAAGCATACAGATCCAGTTCAATGTAGCCCAGATAATAGATGTCCTCCAGGAATTGCAATAGTGCTATCAATAAACCGATAGAAATTGCAATCAGGACAACATTACGAATCGATCTTCGTCTCACACGGTAAAATTATCAAGTATTTTCTATCAGACCGGAATTCAGATGTGAAAAAATTGTAAGTATTGGATATGCTCGACATCTAAAAGATCTGAACTGGTATAACATTTTATCCATTGCATTCACTTATTGATAACTGCTGATAAAAAAGTATTGGCTTTGTAAATCTCTTGTCAAAGATTACCATCTTATGACCTGACATGTATAAAAATAATCTGGATTCAACGTTGACTTGTAACTTTATTCGTAGCACGTAACAAGTCCAAATGAAATAGTATGATCAGGTTATATAGCGGATTCATCGTTCTATTTATGATCTTAATAGGTTTAGACACCTATGGGCAACAAAGCAGTAAAAAAACCATTAGCGGATACGTGAAAGAGGCGGGAACAGGGGAACTCTTACCTGGAGTTTCTATTTATTCAGAGAAACTGGGAATCGGGACATCAACGAACACCTTTGGTTTTTATTCGTTCACAGTCGAACAGGATTCACTGGAAATAACATTTGCCTCAATTGGGTATTTAAGTCAGATCAAAAAGATCCTGTTAAAGAGTGACCTGGAATTAAACATTGTTCTTCAGTCAGACGTCAATGAACTGAAGGAAGCGGTAGTAACAGCAGAATCAAGAAAACGGGTCAGTTCTGATGTGCAGATGAGTGTCATTGACATACCTGTAAAACAGGTAAAACAGATCCCATCTCTGCTTGGTGAGAAGGATGTATTAAAGGCCATACAACTGATGCCGGGGGTCCAGAGCGGCAGCGAAGGGCAGAGCGGTTTATATGTACGAGGCGGTGGACCGGATCAAAACCTGATAATCCTTGATGATGCTGTGGTTTATAATGCACAACACCTCTTTGGGTTCTTCTCCATTTTCAATGGAGACGCTTTGAGAAGCATTGAATTGTACAAGGGCGGATTTCCTGCGCGCTATAGTGGAAGACTTTCTTCTGTTCTTGAAATGAACATGAAGGAAGGAAACAGGGAAAAGGTTACCGGTGAAATGGGCATTGGTGTTATATCATCGCGGGGGTTGATCGAAGGACCACTTCCGAAAACCAAAGGAAAAGGATCGTTTTTAATATCAGGAAGACGAACCTATATCGATATCCTTACGCAACCTTTCATCCTCTCTGCAACAAAAGGAAACGAAACAGCAGGATATTTCTTTTATGATCTGAATGCCAAGGCCAACTATGACTTCAATGGCAAGGACCGCATCTTTTTAAGCGGTTACTTCGGGAGGGATAAATTTTACTACAGAGAACGATCAGAGTTCTATGACAGCAAGGGTCAACTAGGTTGGGGTAATGGTACCGGCACCTTAAGATGGAACCATCTTTTCAGCAACAAAGTCTTTGCCAATACCTCATTTATCTTCAGTAACTATGAACTGGCTATAAAAGCAGAAGAAAAATATGCAGGTGATAAATTCATACTGCAGTATTTCTCAGGAATAATGGACCTGAGTTTAAAATACGATGTACAGTACCTTCCAAATCCAAGACATACCGTAAGAACTGGATTTCTAGCAACGCGGCACAGGTTTACCCCGCAGGCATTCGTCATTAAGGACGAGCTCGATCCAGATCTGAACCTAGATTCAAGAACACGTACCAATGCTTTTGAAGGGGGGATATATATTGAGGATATTTACAAACCGGATCAAAGGTGGCAGATCAACCCCGGTTTCAGGTGGAGTATTTTCAACGTTGAAGGCAGGACATACAATGGTTTTGAACCACGGTTCTCCGTATCGTATTCATTTACCTCAACACTTTCGGCCAAAGGCTCGTATGCACTCATGAACCAGTACATTCATTTGCTGTCCAACACAGGTGTCGGGCTTCCTACTGACCTTTGGGTGCCTGCAACAGACAGAGTTCTCCCACAGCGTTCACAACAAATAGCTATGGGTCTGGCTAAAGATATCCTTAAACCCGGACTGGCAATTACAGTAGAAGGTTATTATAAAACCATGAATAACATTATTGGCTACAAGCCAGGCGCATCTTATCTCAGCATTGATGATGATCCTTTGGATGACGAACAACCGGACTGGCAGGACAATGTCACGTCCGGAAAAGGGACCAGCTATGGCTTTGAGTTTTTACTCCAGAAGAAAACAGGAGATTTTACAGGTTGGATAGGATATACCCTGTCGTGGACAGAACTTCAGTTTGACGAACTCAATTTCGGGAAACCATTCTGGGCACGCTATGACAGACGCCATGATATATCGATCGTTCTGATGCATAAGATAAGTGATCATATATCTGTTGCAGGTACATGGGTATATGGCACAGGTAATGCGATTACATTGCCCCTGGCAGAATACAGGGGAGAAGTGCATGAAAGCCCTAACTGGCTCAATTGGTTGCAATACAGTCCGTTGAGTGATTACGGTGAAATGAATTCCTTCAGGATGCATTCATACCACCGACTGGATCTTGGCATACAGATATCCAAAGAGAAGACACATGGGATCAGAACCTGGGACATAAGTATGTACAATGCATACAATCGCAAAAACCCGTACTTCTATTTCATTGATTATGAGTTTAATAACGATGGTGAATCAGGAAAAAGAGTTTTAAAACAATTCAGTCTTTTTCCGGTCATACCATCCGTAAGCTGGTCATTTAAGTTTAATTAATATGAACAAATCAATCCAACTGATAGTATTTATAGGAGCAATTTTCTTTGCAACGGGATGTTTTCAGCCGGTGGATGATGTCGAACTGCCGGAAGTAAATCCACAACTGGTCGTTTTTAGTTTTATAAGCCCTGAAGAATCAGCGATAAAGGTGTATGTAACCCGGTCACAACCCGTATTTAATCACGAATATTCATACGATTATCCGCCGGTTGAAGATGCGACGGTCATCATCTCCGATGGTGTCCAAAATGCTACTTTAGATTATGATCAGATGGCTCAGGCTTACGTGATTTCTCAGGATGACTTTTCTGTGGTCCCGAAACGAACCTACTCATTAACAGTTACCACGGCAGAAGGAGAGAAAGCCACTGCTTCTACAGTTGTTCCAGGAATTAGCGCTTCAGGATTTGATATTTCGAAATGCAATGTTGACACCATAATTGATGAATATATCTACAGGCAACCCGTTGTGCGTATCAAATGGATAGATGACCCTGGCAAACANNACAAAGGCAATTATTACCGGGTATTGCCGATACTCATCGACTCCACCTCATTCAGCATCGATTCAATGATCATATATCCTTACGGTGAAATGGGAATGAAATCCGACAAGAAAAACAACGGCAGTGAAATGCAGGTGAATTACGGTCGTAATAACGTTGATAAGATTTGGATCAATTCGGATATTTACAATTCAAAATACATTGTCTACCTGTACTGTGTTGATGTGCATTATTACAACTATCACAATACAATAGGTCAGGTAAACTTTGAAGATAACCCCTTTGCTCAACCCTCCCCTTTTTACAATAGCGTAAAAGGTGGACTGGGGGTGTTTGGCTCGTACAGAATACAGATGGCTGAGAAGAATCTGTAGATGAACAGATCTTACTTTACATTCATTGAATAAGGAGATCCGGTTGAACTTCTTGCCTTCCAAGAAGCCGCATCGTTTGCCTTCTTTAAAACAGATTCAGTAAAACTTCCAGGACCGACTGCATTCGCAATAAGGATCCCGCATCTGATAATTTGCTACTATGTAAAATCATCCTTTGTTATGATATTTCTCCTAATGGCATTTCTTTCTCTGGAATCTAAATCACGAATAAAGATTTTATGTAACTTCACTACTGACAATAAATTTAACCAGAAAGTACAAATGATAAGGTATGAGATTCTCAAGAAAAAAATACTGGAGGATAATCGTCTTACTGACAATCATTGCAGGTGTTCTGTTGTTTGTTTTAAGAAAGAAAAGTAAAGAGGTAACAGTTCACAGCGACATGGTTGCCAGGGAGAGCCTGTCTCAAAAAGTGTCGGCTACAGGCACTATTAATCCACTGCAGACAGTAGAAGTAGGCACCCAGGTATCTGGTAAGATCTCCGAGTTGTACGTCGATTTCAATGATAGAGTCAAAGAAGGTCAGGTCATTGCAAGGATGGACACGAGGATTTTACTTTCTACATTGAAAGAGAGTGAAGCGAGCCTGAACCAGGCTGAAGTGCAGCTCATTCAGGCAAAAAGGGAACTTGACCGGGTGGAAGGTCTATTAAAAAACAATGCGATCGCAACGGCTGACTATGAAATAGCAAAAGACAACTACCAGTTAGCCAGGGCGCGGTATTCAAGCGCAGATCTCCAGCTCGAGAGGAACAGGACCAATTTGAGTTTTGCGACCATCACCTCCCCCATTGACGGTGTAGTTATATCCCGAAAGGTTGACGTAGGTCAGACCGTGGCAGCCGCATTTACAACGCCAGCTATATATATAATTGCCAGAGATCTCAAGAAAATGAAAATTGAGGCCAGTGTCGATGAAGCGGACATTGGTCATGTAAAAGCAGGACAGACCGCAACCTTCACTGTTGACGCGTTCCCGGACCTTGTGTTTGAGGGAAAGGTGGAACAGATACAGCTTGAGCCCATCACTCTGCAAAATGTTGTAACCTATACTGTAGAAATTCTGGTGGACAATCCTGAACTTAAACTTATGCCGGGAATGACCACCAATCTGGAGATCATTATCACAAGCAGAGAAAATATACTTACGGTTCCGAATGGCGTGTTTAATTTCCAAATGGATGAAGATCTGATAAAACAGCTAAATACTGAAGGGTATGATGTTGCAAATTCGCCTGCTCAGAGCGAGGAAATGGTCTGGTTATTTGATGGCAAATCGTTTGTTCAGAGAGCAGTGCAAATCGGATATACGAACGGAATAAAGACAGAGATCAACGGGCAGATAAAAGAGGGCGATGAGATCGTAAGCAGAATAGAGGTCTCAGCTACTAAAAAGAAATCAGGGCGAAGTTTTTTCATGCCTGAACGTCCTGAGGATAAAAAAGAGAAGAAATAATGCCGATCATTTCAACCAAGGATATCGTTAAGGTTTTTAACCCTGGAGAAAATGAAGTAAGAGCACTCAGAGGAATATCTGTGGATATTGACAACGGTGAATTTGTGTCTATCATGGGCTCCAGCGGAAGTGGAAAATCCACATTTCTTAATATTCTGGGTTGTCTGGATGAACCAACATCTGGAGAATACCTGCTGGAGGATCAAAAAGTAAGTGGATTATCAAGGAAAGAACTCTCGCTTATTAGGAACAGGAAATTTGGGTTTGTCTTTCAGTCCTACAATCTCCTGCCCCGCACTACTGCACTGGAAAATGTTGAACTTCCCCTGGTCTATAACACCGAGATCCCATCGACCAACAGACGCCAAATGGCAGAACATGCGCTTGAACAACTAGGCCTGGGCGACAGGATGCATCATAAGACCAACGAACTTTCAGGTGGCCAGCAGCAAAGAGTGGCCATTGCCAGGGCACTGGTGAACGACCCGGTGGTGATCTTTGCAGATGAACCAACAGGCAACCTGGATTCAAGAACAGGCTACCAGATCATGGAGGTTTTCCAGAAACTGAATGACAGTGGTAAACTGATCCTAATGGTAACGCATGAACTGGAACTGGCAGCTTTAGGAAAAAGGATAATCACGTTCAGGGACGGGTTAGTTATAAATGATGAAAAAGTGATTGACTCCCCAAGAGCAATTGATATATTAAACAAAGAACAATGAGGTTTTTTGATCTGTTAAAAATGGCACTGCAGTCGCTGAACAAGAACCGAACAAGGGCCTTGCTTACAACACTGGGAATAATTATAGGTGTGGGTTCGGTTATTGCAATGCTTGCCATCGGGAAAGGTTCTGACGAAAGCATTCGAAGTCAGATCACCAGCCTTGGCACCAATATGATCATGGTGATGCCCGGACCTTCCAGTGAGCACGGAAGAAGCATGCAGGCCGGCACCGCTGTGTCCCTTGAGCTAAAAGATGCTGAGGCGATCAAAAGATATTCACAGCTCATTTCAATGGTTTCTCCATCGGTTCAAACAAGGGCTCAGGTGGTGCATGGTTCAAGAAACTGGAATACTTCGATCAACGGCATCTACCGCGATTATGTGGATATCACCAATTATGAGATAGGTTACGGTATCATGTTCGATGAAAAGACTAGTCAGTCTTTGCAAAAAATATGTGTGATCGGCAGAACGGTTTGCGACAGCCTGTTTGATACTCCGGACGAAGCCATTGGAAAGGTCATACGTGTGAACAAGATCCCATTTACAATAACGGGTGTTTTAGCAGAAAAAGGACAGGGCAGTTTCGGTCAAAACCAGGACGACGTAATTCTGGCACCGTTCAGAACCGTTCAAAAAAGGCTCATGGGGATCAACTACGTGCAAATCATCTACCTTTCGGCAGTTAATGAATTCCAGATCGATGCGGCAAAAGAAGAGGTATCCACCATTCTGATCGAAAAGCAAAAGAAACTCAGAGGGGGTGATCCGGATTTTACGATCCGGTCTTTATCAGAGATCACCAGCATATTAGGGACCATTACCACCGTGCTCACCATCCTGCTTGCCTCTATTGCTTCCATTTCGTTGTTAGTGGGAGGTATAGGGATCATGAACATCATGCTCGTGTCCGTTACGGAACGCACAAGGGAGATTGGCCTCAGGCTAGCCGTTGGAGCGCCTGAAAAAGCCATTCTTGTACAGTTTTTATCCGAGTCAATCGTAATGTGTCTTGTTGGTGGAGTGCTGGGTATTCTATTCGGTTATGGTGTTACGGCACTTGTCGGAAAATTAATGAACTGGCCTGTGGTCATAGCACCGTCATCCATATTGCTCGCATTCGGATTTGCTTCTTTCATTGGGATCGTATTTGGTTACTTCCCTGCAAGGAAAGCATCCCGCTTAAACCCTATAGAAGCGTTAAGGCATGAGTGAAGAAATCTGCTGTACAGTAATTCAATTAAAATGGCTAAAATTGAAGTAGCAAAAGTGAAGAGACCGTGGCCGGTTAAGAAAGCAAAGCTGGCAGCGAAGGTTCAAAAAATCAGTTCTAACTAAATAACTTTGATCTATGATTCACAGACTTTTGAAATTATGTCTATTCCTTTCTCTTATTGGAGGCTATAATTACTCTATTGGACAAAATGCTGAATTATACGTTTTCGACGACTTTGAAAAGGCACGAATGGAGGCTTCTAATTCAGGCAGGATCCTAATAGTGGACTATTATACGGATTGGTGCGGCTGGTGCAAGGTAATGGACAAGAATACTTTTACTGATGCGGCAATCGTGAATTATATAGATTCGTCTTTCGTTTATGCCAAACTGGATGCTGAAGCGGAATCCGGAATACCCGCCAGATTCAAATACCGCATTAACTCGTTCCCTTCGTTTACATATCATTCGCCGGACGGCCTGCTCATTGACAAGAGGTCAGGATACCTGAATCCGGCAGATTATATGGAAGAGCTGAAAGGCATTGCTCGGATGAATGAAGAGGGTAAAAGGATAAAAGGAGTCAGTAAGGACCTAATCAACGAAATGCCCGAATTCTGCTACCCAGCTTTTAAAAAAGGCAATACCAGGGAGTACCCAACCAGTGAGGAGGTTTCAAAGTACCTGGACCAGCAGACCGATCTGTTCAGTGAGAGATCATTCAGTGTCATGTACTTTTTTGAACTGGACAGCTCTTACCAGTCATTGTTTGTTGAGCATTACAAAAAGTATGAGGACCTTTATGGCACATACGATATCTTACGAAAATTAGAGCGTGTCCTTGATCAGGAGTATATGAAAATTGTTAAATCAAAGGATGAAACACAATTTAAAAATTTTGATCAGATGTTAACAGAATACGTCCCTGAACAAGCCTCACGACTTTCGGTCATGTATCGTATAGCATATTATAGAAAGATGGAGCAATGGAAGGAAATGGCCCGATTCATGGAGATAGCTATTAATAGAGACAGTATGCATATTTCGAGCATTAATTATCATTGCTGGCATCTCTATCAGAAATGTGATGACCGGCGTGTTATAAAAAAAGCTTACCAATGGATGGCCAAGGTTGTTGAAGACGAACCGACCTACGCATATCTGGACACCTATGCTTCATTGCTTTATAAAGGCGGGAAAAACAAAGATTCAGAGAAATATATGAACAAGGCCATTGCCGTCGGAAAGGAAAATGGTGAAGATGTAAGTGAGTCGGAGGCCCTTTTGAAAAAAATCACCGGGGTAGAACGTTGATAGAATGAGATATAAATTCTATCCAAATACGTCAATTTTCACTTTCTATTTGTTTGGCAAGTTGTTCCGCCTCAAAAGTTAATTGATCTGCCTTTGCCCTGTTAATGCTTGACATTTTATACGCTTCAGCTAATTTTGACTCATACTCTTTTTGGAGTTTTTCTTTTTTTGTTCTTCTTCTGAATAGTTTCATTTCAATAAATCTATTTAAATACTTTGTAGCCCCCGGGCTAGCCTTTTTGACTTAATTTTTTGATCATCCCTTTAAATATCAGTCCATGTAACGGATATACTGAAAACCAGTAAAGCCTGCCCGCTAAGCCTAAAGGCCTAAAGGTAGCTGTTTGTACCAATTTGTTATCTGTTATTTTAAATTCGAGCCAGGCATCTCCCGGAAGTTTCATCTCCGCAAAAAGCAGCAGTCTTCCTTCCTCTTTATTTGCATATAATACACGCCAAAAGTCCAATGAATCACCAACTGAAAGGTGGTTTTTATTTGTCCTGCCCCTTCTTAAACCAACTCCGCCAAATAATTTATCTAAAAAGCCACGTATTCTCCAAAGCACGTTACCATAATACCAACCCGTATCGCCACCAATGCTCCAGATTTTATCCACCGAAGTTTTAAAATCTTCAACCTGTCGGGTGCGAGAGTCTTTATAACATCCAAATTCAGGCACAGAAATGAACTCTGATATGTTCATGCTAATCTCGCTGCTGGAATATGAATCTTTCCAGCTAGAGATAATGTCGTTGTTTTCAATGCGCTCAAAGGCTTTCAACAAGGCCTCTCTATAGGACATTGGATTGATACCCAAAATCTGATTGATCTCATTGTCTCTGCAGACAACTTCGACCTTCATGCTCTCTACCAATGAACTTGCAAGTTTATAGGAAGTAGAGGTTACAAAATAAAGCCAATAGGAAGATAGTCTGGGGGTTAATACTGGAACAGTTAATATTAACCGCCTTAATTTTCGAACCTTTGCAAACTCAAGTAGCATTTCCTTATAGGTTAATATATCGTCACTTCCGATATCAAAGTTCCTGTGGTATGTCTTTTCATTGAGTAAACACTTCGTTAAAAAAGTTTGCACATCCGATATCCCGATTGGCTGACACTTTGTTAAAAGCCATCTGGGAGTGATCATCACAGGTAGTTTCTCAACCAGATCCCGCATGATTTCAAATGATGCACTTCCTGATCCAACAATAATTCCCGCCCTCAGACACGTTAGAGCGTACTTGCCCTTTTCCAGTTCAACCTCTACTGTTTTTCTGGACAACAGATGTTTGGAGAGAACAGATTCATTGACTATACCGCTGAGGTAAATAACTTGTTTGACATTTGTACTATTTAAAGCTTCACGAAAATTAATAGCGGATCGTTGCTCCAGGTTCTTATAATTGTCCGATGCGGACATAGAATGAACTAAATAGTAAGCAACATCAATATCGTTTGGAATCTTTGAAAGCGAAGCAACATCCAGCATATCAATTTCTACTACTGAAATACTTGATTTTAAAGATTCAAGAGGGTTAAATCTTGATTTATCTCTGACACAGCAAACAACATGATGGCCTTTCTTGACTAATTCAGGAAGGATGCGCTTACCAATGTAGCCTGTTGCTCCTGTTAAAAGAATTTTCATAAACCCGTAATTTGTTTAACAAATGTACATAAATGTTAAACAATATGTGTTTTGTTAATATTCTGGTTCAGGATAAACTTAAACCAGAGTGAGTGAAACTAATCCCATTAGAGCACCACGTTGATTAAAGTATGCTAATCCTGAAGCCTTCCCGGTTTTTGAAGCCTGCTCCTTTTTCAGACAAAGCTAAAGTAGAGTAATTCATCCAATTTGTTCTATATATATCTCCTGAATACCGCTCTTTGAAATGTAAAGGACATAATCCCATAAGTGATTTATGTGGATGGTATTTGTTGTAATCCATCCTCCATTCTTCGGATAATCATTTCACTTGCTTAATATCTTCAAAGAGATAAGCATCCAGAATATCTTCCCTGTACAGGCGATTGAATTACTCGATAAATGCGTTCTGGTTGGGTTTACCAGTTTGGATGTATAGGACGTCAATACCTTGTTCAATACACCAGCCCGTAAAGACCTTAGAGGTAAATTCTGGTCCGTTATCGACCCGTATTTTTGATGGCTTACCCCTAAACAAGGCAATTCGTTCCAGGAGTCGTACGACCCTTTCTGCTGGAAAACCATGTGATGCTTCCGCAGCAATGGCTTCCCGGTTATAATCATCCAGGATATTCAATACCCGGAAGGTTCTTCCATTGGACAACACATCATGCATAAAGTCCATGCTCCTGCACATGTTCTGACCGATAGGTTGTACCAGGGGTTCTTTGATCCGGGAGGGAACCCTTTTTATTCGCTTGCGACGGTGTCGCATGTTCATCTCTCTGTAAACCCGCAAAACCCGTTTACGACTCCAGGGTTGACCTCTGCCCTTCAGTCGTCCATAATAGGTGTCAATACCACTGAGTGGATGCTGTTCTGCCAACTGGTTCAGTGCTTCCTGGATCTCGCTGTCATCCTTGACCGAGGTGTAGTACCAGAGTGATCGATGCAGATTGACCACACGACAGGCACGAGTTACAGTTGCACCCCGCTCTTCACACAGGTAAGTGGCTCCATTACGACGTTCTGAAGACCCTAGAACTTTTTTTCCAGCACATCTTTCAGCAGTTCATGATCCAGACTCAGATCGGCATACATATGCTTCAACCGACGATTTTCCTCTTCCAGCTCCTTTAATCGCTTGAGCTTTGAGGTATCCATCCGTCTTCTTACGCCAGTTGTAAAAGGTGGCTTCGCTGATGCAGCGGGTGCGGCACAGATCTGAGGTTTTTGCACCTGCTTCGTGTTCCTTGAGAATCTTGACAATCTGACTCTCGGTAAATCTGCTTTTCTTCCTTTTTTGACATGTTAAATTTAAATGTTTTCTCTAATTTTAATCTGCCTGAAAAACCGGGAAAGCTACAAAAACCGGGAAGGCTTCAATGGGTCTTGATGCGCTGTGGACGCCATCTAATGAGATTGAAGTAAACATTGATAATAATCAGAATATGGGCACCCTTTGCGGCAGATCCGGTGCATTGGTTTCATTAATTAGGGAATCCCTTGAAATGTCAGGATCATAACAAATCACTTTTCTATATGAGACCCTGTCTTTGCCATTGTTGAAAAGACAATGGAATGATCAATGAGGCTGGCAAATGATTCTAGTAAGAATAGATGTGGCAGGAGATCTACTTTCAGCTTTCTTTTTCCTCTTTTGTGAAAATTAAACCAAAAGTCATGACCAGAGTAGAAAGCAATATGACCTGAAGGATCAGTGAGTTGTTTATGTAGAATATCTGGTTGACAGGTTTAATAGTTATAAAAAGTAATATAGTGATCAACCCTCTGGGGGCTACAAATAATAGAGGGTCTAATGGAAGTTTTGATAATTTGAGCTGAATTATACGTAGGGTAAAAATGGATAACACAATTAGTGCCGCCCACTGCAAGGTATCGGTATTAAGTATCTCTGGAGTCTCTAGTAAATAGCCAAACAGAATAAAAAATAACGCACGTATTAAAAATGCACCTTCTATTGTAAGTTCTTTAAACTTTTGGATCTCTATTGTCAATCCATCCGATTTGAATCTTGAAACCCATTTTGAGCGCCAGAATTTTTCAAGGTTACTTAAGGATAACCCAAACAAAAGAATAAAAATAAGTGCCGGCAGGTGAAATACTTTTAGCACAGAATAAATAAGGATCACCATTAAGATTATTGGAACAAATTTGATGTGATGCTTGATCTTTTTCAATAAAACCAGCAGCCCAACTGTAGCCACAATTGAAATGACCAGTATCAGAACTAGTTTTAAACTAAAATCACTAAAGGAGGAAAGGTCGATCGTTTCATTTATTACAACGAAATTGAAAAATAAGACGCCTAAAATGTCGGACAAACTACTTTCATAGATAAGGAAATCTCTACTGGATGGCTTCAGGTGTCTGATACTTGGTATAGCTATTGCACTGCTGATAATAAATAGGGGAATTGTATTGATCAGGCTGACTCTCAAGGAATAACCTCCTAAGTACTGAAAAAAGTACGCGAATAAAATAGACAACCCTGCCATTGGAACAAGAGCACCAATGAAGGATTTTAGCAACAGACCAACGTTGGATCTATTCAGTTCAAGTTCCATTGAACCTTCAAGGACAATTAGAATAAGTCCTATTGTTGCAAGCACGGGTAAGGTTGGAGAAAAATCCGGCAATTGAAATTCTAAGAATAGTGTAATTTGTTTTATGCCCCACCCTAAAAGCAGCAGTAAGATGACAGAAGGAATTTTAGTATTGGTAGCGGTAATTGTGAACAAATACGCAATGAGAAGCAAAGAGCAAAATGTAATAATTATAGCAGTTGTCAAATGTCAAATATTTTTCTGTCGTCAAATATTGTGCAATAAATTTTAAGAGAAGACTTTTCAATTCAATTTTCACTTTTTATTGCCGATTTCTTATTTTTTGAATTGTCCTGTTTTCAGGATCACACTTTGATAAAGACATTTACCTTACGGTTGCCAATTGGTGCAATGCCGGCGTTGTATTACATGCCGATAGCCGTTAAGCAGGCATTTTGGTCAGACAAATCGGGTTTCCTGAGTGAGGTTTGCCGACTTTTCACGGGTAAACCTGAGGGGCAACTTAAAATTGCTTAACAAACCGACCCGTGATAGTACGGTTTTCATCCATAATGAAGTATATACCTTTCTCAAGGGGGGTTATATCCACCACTTCTTGACTTTCTTTATCAGAAATGTTGAGCACTATCTGCCCTAATGAATTGGTTATCAATAGAAAGGTGGGGCTTTCTAAGTCAATTGTGATTGATTGAGTAGCCGGATTGGGATATATGCTGATCATTGGATCTGACTGAACATGATCATTGGCACCAAGAGTACCAGGAACCACACGCCATAACTGCTCACCGACTCCATTGAAGGAAGCAGCGAAATACAGGGCTCCATTAAATTCAATAAATGCGTTTGTAGTTGCCAAAGGATATGTATTGGGACTTATATTAGGCCTAAGCTTCCTTGTGCCTTCTTCAGATCCGTCGGAGATCCAGAGTTCGTTACCATTTGTGCCATCGATTCCATTAAAATAGATATGGTTATTATAAACCGTTGGGTAAAAAGGCCCAAAAGATCCGTTTGGGTTGAAGTCACCTACCATTACTGTTCCATTCGCGGTCCCATCGCTTTTCCAGAACTCATAATAATTACCCAGCCCTGAAGCGACAAAATAAAGCGTGTTATTAAAGGAAATCAAGTTGCTTAGGCCTGACCCCTGGAATCCGGGTTTAATGTCTTTTACGATCTTTGTTCCGGCTTGTGTTCCGTCAGTTACCCATAGCTCGTAACCATTGGTTCCGTCATTTGCTGAAAAGTAAACCTTCTGGTCATTCACTGTGAAAGAGGAAGGATAGCTTGAATTTGAACCGGTAAAAATGTCCTTGACCATGTTAGTTCCAGATGCAGTTCCGTCAGAGATCCATAACTCATAACCTGTTTCAGGGGTGTAAGCAGTAAAATACATCTTCTTGTCATGAACGGATAAAAATTGTGGCCAAGAATGTGACGTTCCTGGATTAATATCCTTAAGAAGGTTTGTTCCTTCTGCCGTCCCATCTGTCACCCATAATTCCGTTCCACTTGCTGCATGCGTTGCTGAGAAATACACTTTCCCATTGAATACGGTCAAATATTGAGGGTTCGAACCACCGGTTCCTGAATATATATCCTTTAATAAAATGGTACCTGCAGTTGTTCCATCTGTTATCCATATCTCATTTCCATAAATTCCGTTCGTGGCTCCAAACAATAATTTACCATTTAACTCTGTTAAATAAACTGGATATGATGAACTTCCCGGATTAATGTCTTTAACCATTAATGTACCATCCTCTGTTCCATCTGACAACCAAAGTTCCTGACCATTTATGCCATCATTTGCTGTGAAATATACCTGTTTATTAAAGTAGGTAAATTCATAAGGATACCCCGAGGATGACCCAGGATTTAAATCTTTAACCATTCTGGTGTTTTCAGTTGTCCCATCCGTTGCCCATAACTCAAACCCGAAGTTGTTGTGATTGGCGTTAAAGAACATAAGATCCCCTACAACGCAAAAATTGTTTGGTGAAGCACTTCCGTATGGATTGATTACGGCTACCTTCTGCAGTGTCTGAGCCCCTGATGTCAAAGAAAGAAGAATTAAACAAGACGTAAATGTAATTCTGATTGTTTTCATTTTCGTGGTTTTTAGGATAAGTAAATGTAATTCTGATTATATAAATAGTCAATGATATCGAACCAATATGATGAAAATCATAATTTGACTCGACCTTTCGGCGCCCTATAATCCTGTGGTTTTCGTGGTTCTTTATAAATCACGAAAGAATATCTTCGCAATGGAGGTTGAGGCACCCCATCCGCATACGAATGTGTTGCATGGTCAGGAATTGCCATCCCGGGCCTACTGATGTGAACGATGTGTCGTCAGCATAGACGTCCCGTCCATTTTTTATTGCATAAAAAAGCCCTGATATTGTCATCAGGGCTGATGTTGATCAGTGAACTTTAGTCAAGGTGAATCAGAACAATTCCATTTGGAATTTTAACGACATATTTGAAGTTTTTAGGCTAATGCAGAAATAACATTCCTTCACTTCCAAACAAGCCTAAAAGTAATAAAGGGGTCCTACTGGACCCCTTCACCTTATTTGTACGATCAATAAACCTCTAAACTATAAATTTGGAACAAGAACAGCATCCAGTACATGGATTACTCCATTCGTCCCCTGAATGTCCGTAGCTATGACATTTGCCATTCCTCCATTCGCATCGCTAATGGAAACTCCATTATCAGTACTAATTGTAATATCTTGTTCGGCAACTGTTGATACCACACCTTCCTGTACCTCTTCTGATTGAATATTCCCGCTTACGACATGATACGTCAGTACTGTTGATAGCTGCGCTGCATCAAGTGTTGCAACTGTTGCGCTGATCGCATCGAATGCCGAATTGACAGGAGCAAAAACAGTAAAGGGTCCGTCACTGCTAAGTACATTGACAAGATCGCCATCGGCTTGCTCAAGGGCTCCTACCAGAGAAGTATGGTCGGGACTCAGTAATGCCAGTTGTACGATATCAAGCGGTAAGATAACGTGGTCGATCACATGGATCACTCCGTTGTCTGCTTTTACATCCGGCATAGTAACGGTCGCAATGTCGTTGATCATCACCGAAGAGCCAGCGTTAATGAACATACTTAAATACTGTCCTTCATTTCCCCCTCTTATCCCCAGTGAACTTACAAAACCAGTAGTCACCTCAGAAGACATTACTTTGGCATTCAAGACGTGGTAGAGTAAAACATTTTTCAATCCGTCATTACCCAGGGCTGTTTCCAGTTCATCCAGATTGTTCATGCCTAGATCCTCCAATAATGAAGTAAATGCAGAATCGGAGGGAGCAAATACCGTATACGTACCGCTGGCAGAGAGTACCTCGTCCAATCCTGTACGTTCCAGGGCATCAACCAGTACAGTGAAGTTTCCGTTATCTTTTGCGATAGCAAGAATTGAATAATCAGTTGTTGTCTGATTATTAGACGGTTGCGGACTATCCGAATCGTCTTTACAAGCCGCAAGTCCGACGACAAGGGCAAGGAGAATAACTGTTAATTTGTTTGTCATGTGTGTAATCTTTGGTATGTTACAACGAATAGAAATTTATTTTGTTTAATAAAAATGAAATAAAAGTAAACAAAATATTGTTTTACGTTAATATCAAGACAAACAGTTTAATATATTAGTGTTGTATGTTAGACAGGCATTGATTAAGGTTAATTCGGGACTAGATTCTACCAGTACTTGTTTANNTTATTTTCAACCACAATAAAAGCCTAAATGTCTTTTAATTAAATGTCCTGACAGTAGTAATATATAAAAATTTAGAACGAATTTCTGTTTTTTTATGTATTTTGAGAATAGTTTTGAACTAGACCGAACAAGTCCGGAATGATGATGCGATTCATGAACGGCGACTTGAATTATGAAAATGATTGTATAAAATTTATGTTAAAAACGAAAGTTGTACTATTCCTGATCCTCATACCGGCTATGCTTTACGGACAGGGAACCTGTAAAGAAAAACTTTATAAGGCCAATTTACTTTATGAATCAGGCCAGTTGAATGAAGCCATTGAACTGGCAAAATCCTGTACGGACTCAGAAACAGAAAGCGAAAGGTGGCAGGCCTGGCATCTGCTGAGTAAAGCATACCTTGCCACTGGGCATAAAGCAGAGGCACGATCCAGTGCAGAGATAATGCTGGAAATTAACCCTACCTATAAACCCAGTAAAGTAAAAGATCCAGCTGAACTGGTCAGGTTGCTGAATTCGATCAAGGTCATTCCGAAGTTTTCCCTTGGTCTGGCTGCGACGATCGGAGGGAGCTGGACTACACCAAGGGTCCTGAAAACATTCAACGGTGCATCTTATCATAAGGAGTATACAACCGACCAAGGTTTCCAATCGGGTTTGATCATTGGTTATCACATGAACGAGATCATTAGTTTGCATACGGGACTGGCGATGACCCAAAAGCGGTATCAGATCGATTATGATCTGGAGGGACTGGCATTCAATGTGAAGGAACAATTGAACTACCTCAATGCGCCTGCTATTGCCCGATTTTCTTTTGAGGTTCGTAACAAATGGCGTGTATTTGGCGATGCTGGCATTTACACGGGTAGATTACTTTCCTCTTATTCCCATTTCGAAAGACACTTCACTGAAACAGGGTTGAAGGAACGTGAGAAAGACCTGCAATCCATAAACCGCAGGAACATGTGGGAATATGGATCGATCTTCGGGGCTGGCATAATGCTAAGGTTCCGCCAGTCCGAATGGACACTGGACGGAAGGTACTACAGGGCAGCATTCTACAATGTCACCGACACAGAAAGGCGATACCGTTCAGAGGATTTGTTCTACCGGTACTATTACCTCGACGACGATTTGCGGCTAAATAATTTCGTTCTCTCCTTGTCCTTTGCTTATAACTTGAATTACCGTGTTCTAAAAAATTAATAGTGCTGATTATGAAATTAATGAAAATCTACAGCAATCGGTGCATCATGGCACTTATTATCCTCATTTTGTTCAGCGTCTCATCGTTGAAAGCTCAGCAACAACATACCGATTGTGATTTATCCCTCAGAGATGCTTATGGTCAGTATGAATCAGCCGACTTCCAGGGATGCATCGACCTCCTTGAACCGTGCGTTGAGTCCCTTGAAAGGGGAACCGTTTTTGAGGCGTACAGACTGTTGGCCTTATGTTACCAGCAGCTAAGAAACGAGGACAAACTGCATAAATCCGTTGTGGGATTGCTGAAATACAATCCTGCATATAAGGACTTTCCCATGTTCGATCCCGTAGAATTTTCCAGATACCTGGAGTTGTACGATGTTTGGTCAGGACTTGAACTGGGCCTTAAAGTAGGTGTCAGCATGAACACAGTTCGACTAATAAAGCCCTATTCGGTTTCATCCAGAGTAAAGGGTACTTATTTGCCGAAAGCAGGTTTTCAGGCCGGTTTAAGTGCTGAATACTTTATATATAGGAATACTTCTTTAAATGTGGAGTTTCTGTATGAGGGATTGAATTATGCCAGGAAGGCGGACGATATATTCGGCTGGAAACAAGAATTCAACGAAAACCTGAATTATTTTTCTACCCCTGTTTTTCTGCGGCATACCTTTTACGAACCGGGCAACTGGTCCCTTGCTTTCAACCTTGGGGTTCATCCATTTTATCTGAACAACACAAAATCAAGTGTTTTAATGACAAACCATGAAACAGGCGGTACAGTGCAAAGTACAATCTCCCAGCAAGAGCAGCGTTCCTCAGTCCTTTTTGCTACCACCACCGGGTTAACATTAAAACGAAGGTTAGGTGGAGGAACAGTAGTTACCAATATTCATTTCAGTTATACCTTCAATAACGTGGTCGATGCGGATAAACGTTGGGACAATCTCGGATTCATCATGAACAATCAGTATGTGGACAGCGACTTTTCCTTCATGCCGCTCTATTTTACAGTAGGGTACCAGCTACCGGTTCCTGGAATGCACGTAGTTAAAAAGCGTTAGAGTCCTCTTCAGTGTATTCCTGAAAGTGGTTAAAACTAAATATCATTCCAGGAAATTGCCGTCCTCATCCACATAGCGCAGTACCAGACGATATTGTTGGTCTGAATCAAAACTGTTCTCGCTATACATCAGCAAATACTTTCCCGGAGTAACTTTTATGAGGCCACTACTTGCCACATCATCAGCACCTCCTAATATTTTGGACCGGACCACATTCAGGTTTGCATCCAGTTTGAAAAGGATCGCTTTTCGGGATGTAACATCCGTTAAATTTGAAGTGAGACCCGTGATAAGGAATCCACCATCCTGAGTTGGCACAATGGGCTCGCTTCGTTTGTCGTTCAACTGACCTGAAGAAATATCCTTTCTTTTAAGCAGATTTCCCGACTGATCGTATACAAGTATTATAAAACTCTTTTCGCTGGGTTTGTCCATGCTTGCACCATGACCATATACATAAAATTTGCCGTTCAACTCAACGACATTGTAAAAGAATGCACCAAGTTCTGTAGAGAAAGGAGTACTCCAGAGGAGCTTGAAGTCTTCATCTCTTTTCTCCAATCTTAAATTTTCCTGGTAAGTAGGTGGAAGGAATGTACTCATAGCATACAGGATGCTTCCATCCTCGCATTTAATGGCATTGGCGCCTCCAGTGAATTCGGGATTTGTCACGATCGTATCCTGAATTACCCTTTTTCTTGAGAGATCCTGTTCATATTCAATGTATTCAACAAATACCTGTCCAAGCGTGTCCTGACTGTTGTAAATAGCAGCAAGATTGTGATCGTTGTCCTTAAATAACCTGAGGATTTTTAAATCGAAGCTGTTGAAACCAATGGTATCTAATCGCTCCATAGAAAGATCTGAATTGTACAGCATACAATAATCGATTCCATTGACAACATCTTTGGCTGCCACAACAAATTTATTATTTCGCAGGATCACGAGATTATTGCCGCCCCATGTTTGCCAACCTTGAGGAACATATACGCTGTTCACCAGGGAGAGATCAGAGAGTCTTAACTTCATGACCACTCCTCTTCCCACGCCAAGATCGACATACGTCATATACAT
>DJML01000107.1 GCA_002436505.1 Bacteroidetes bacterium UBA6491
ATCCTGCATACACAGGAAGTCAGAACTGATTTTATGTAAACTTGCTTCGCAGACGGAATTTGCTCCAATTACCCCATAATTAATATTATGTTAACTTGTTGTTTTCTGTTTGTACCCCATTTCTTGTAGTAAGCAATAAAAAAAAGGCTGTAGATAACCACAGCCTTTTTGTATTAATACAAGATTCTGAAATCACTCTTTTACAGCTGACTCTTCCCATGCTTTTATCTTTTCCTTGATCTCTTTATATTTACCCATGTAATCCGGGTAATTAGCCATCAGTCTTTGATACAAACCTTTCATGGTCTTTGCTAATTCGATCTTTTCATTGTAATCATCGCCGGCAACCTCGAGCGCCTTCTCAAAATATGGCAATGCTTTGATATAAAGTTCATCAACCTTTACAGCCAGTGCATCGTACTCTTTCTGTGTAAAGCTGATGTTCCGATCATTCATCTTCTTAATTATGTCCTCTGTCTGGTTAATATAAGCTGCTCCCAGGTTGTAATATCCATCGTAATAGTATGGGTCCAGTTCGACAGCTTTTTTGTAATCTTCAATTGCTTTTTCTTTCTCACCTAGCTTGTCATAGCTTACACCTCTAACGAAATAATAGATCTTATTATTGGGATCCTGCTCAATTGCCAGGTTGGATTGTGCGATCAATTCTTCTGTTTTGCCCATTTTAAGATACAGGTCGAGCTCCGAATTGATCAGGTCCATATTTGTCTCGAACAATGTTTTCCCTTGTTTTAGTGCATCCAAAGCACTAGCTGTGTCTTTTAGATTAAGGTAATTCTGAGACATATGGGCATACATTATCGGATCCATGAAGTTCAGATCGACAAGTTTTTTGATGTATTTGTTGGCCTCTGCATAATTCCCACTGTTCATTTCGAGGTAATACGAGTATTGATACATGGTCTCTACGGAGATATTTGCCTGACGCATAAGATCACCGTTCTCGTCATATGGTATGATCTTAATGATCTTCATGTAGTTTTCTATGGCCTTCTTGTTCTCACCGCTCTGTGATGCAGCATAGGCTTCATTGTACAGCTGGTATGCTGTCTGTAGCAGCAATGGCCTCGAATCATCCGTGTACCGATCAGCTTTCTCACCTTTTTCAACATTCAACAGAGATTCATAAGCAAGGTTCAAAGGATCACCTATTGCTTTTTTCATCTCTTCGTCCTTTGACATTTGAATACTAAGGTATAGTCTTCCCCTGTAGTACCACATCTTAGCAAGATTGGATGTTTTTGGGTTTTCGGCAGCTTTTTCAATTTGCTCTACTGCCCTAACGTTGTCTTCGTGGACCATTGTGTCCTGTTGCATCATCATAGCAACAGTCTCAATCGCACTGTTCTGAGCATATGAATAATTCCATGCGCCAAGAACAAACAGCGCAATGACCGTTAATTTTCTATTCTTCATTGTTTTCTTCATCAGTGTCAATATTATTAGACGTATCTACATCATTATTCTCTTCATTAATTATCTCCTCGCCATTGAGTTCTTCGTCCTCATCCTCGCTTCTTCCTACTTTTGCAACCGAAGCGATCTCATCACTGTCTTTCATTTTGATCAAACGAACACCCTGAGTGGCTCTTCCCATGATCCTTACATTGTCAAGACCCAGTCTAATTGCTATTCCGGCCTTGTTAATGATCATCAGGTCATCGTCATCAGTAACACTTTTAATTGCGACCAGATCACCAGTTTTGTCAGTAATATTGAGCGTTTTTACCCCTTTACCACCTCGCCCGGTTATCCTGTAATCTTCAAGTGCAGTTCTTTTGCCATACCCTTTTTCGGAAACAACCATTATCGATTCGTTTGCTTCAGGATCAACACAAATCATGCCAATGACAGAATCTTTTTCGTTTTCAAGTTTAACACCTCTCACTCCTGCTGCTGTTCTTCCCATTGGCCGGACAAGTTCTTCATTAAAGCGGATCGCTTTTCCTGATCTTTTGGCCATGATTACTTCCATTTTACCTGTAGTAAGCCTGGCTTCAAGCAGCTCATCGCCTTCACGGATCGTGATTGCGTTAATACCGTTCGCTCTTGGTCTCGAATATGCTTCCAAAGTGGTCTTTTTGATGATCCCGTTCTTTGTGCACATCACAATAAAATTATTGTTGAGGTATTCCTCGTCTTTCAGTGTTGCCACAGTGATAAACGCCTTTACCTTGTCATCCTGCGGTATATTGATCAGGTTTTGTATCGGTCTTCCTTTGGTCGCTTTGCCACCTTCTGGGATTTCGTACACCTTAAGCCAGAAACATCTGCCCTGCTCTGTAAAGAACATCATATAGTTGTGCGTTGAGGCCGTCATGAGGTGCTCAACAAAATCTTCATCCCTGTGTTTTACACCACGGTTTCCTACTCCTCCTCTGTTTTGAGTCCTGTATTCGGTAAGAGCGGTTCTTTTTATATATCCGAGGTGAGAGATAGTGATAACTACTTCTTCATTTGGGATAAGATCTTCAATGTTTAGGTCACCTGAATCAAATTCGATCGTCGTTCTTCTTTCGTCGCCAAATTTGCTTTTAACGTCTTCCAGTTCTTCTTTGATGATCTTCATTCTCAGATCTTCATTCGAAAGAACACTCTCCAGGTAGGTTATTGTTTCCATGATCTGCTTGTGTTCCTCGCGGATCTTATCTCTTTCAAGCCCTGTAAGCTTTTGCAGACGCATGTCCAGAATTGCTTTGGACTGGATCTCAGACAGGCCGAACTTCTCCATAAGTCCGTTCCTTGCTTCTTCAGGGTTTGCACTCGCTCTGATAAGTGCTATTACTTCATCAAGATTGTCCAGTGCAATAAGCAAGCCTTCAAGAATATGTGCTTTTTTCTTCGCTTCCTCAAGCTCATAAGCGGTTCTTCTTACTACTACATCGTGGCGATGGTTTACAAAATGGCGAATGAGGTCTTTCAGGTTCAACATTTCTGGTCGACCATTGACCAGTGCAATGTTGTTTACTGAAAATGAGGTTTGTAAAGGGGTGTACTTAAACAGTTTATTCAGAACGATATTGGGTATCGCGTCACGTTTAAGATCAAATACGACCCGAAGTCCTTTTCGATCCGATTCGTCCCTTATCTCAGATATCCCTTCTATGACCTTTTCGTTTACAAGGTCAACCGCCTTTACAATAATTTGTGACGGACTTACCTGGTAAGGCATCTCAGTGATAATTATTTGTTCTTTACCACTCTTGCTGGTCCTTATCTCAGCCTTGCCACGCATTACGATCCTGCCTCTCCCAGTTTCAAAAGCATTTTTTACACCTTCATAACCATAAATGGTTCCACCGGTAGGAAAATCAGGAGCTTTCACGTATTCCATCAGTCCTTCGATGGTTATATCGTTGTTGTCAATGTATGCTATCGTACCGTTGATCACTTCGGTAAGATTGTGCGGTGCCATGTTCGTAGCCATACCGACAGCAATGCCAGCGGCTCCGTTCACAAGCAAACTCGGTATCCTTGCAGGTAAAACCGTAGGTTCTTTCAGAGATTCATCAAAGTTTGGTCTGAAATCGACTGTATTTTTGTCGATATCAGACATCATCTCCTCTGCCATTTTTCGCATGCGGGCCTCGGTATACCGCATTGCCGCAGGTGGATCACCATCAATTGAACCAAAATTACCCTGACCGTCAACAAAAGGATAGCGCAAACTCCAGTCTTGTGCCATTCGCACCATAGCATCATAAACCGAGCTATCTCCGTGCGGATGGTATTTACCCAGTACTTCACCTACAATTCTTGCAGATTTCTTATGTGACCTGTTAGAGGCCAGTCCGAGCTCTGTCATCCCATACAACACCCTGCGGTGTACTGGTTTTAGACCGTCACGAACATCAGGCAGGGCCCTTGAAACAATGACCGACATCGAATAATCGATGTACGCCGTCTTCATCTCATCTTCAATGTTGATCGGTATAATCTTTTCGTTAGGATAATCCATTATTTTCTCTCAAAATTTTAATGTGGTAAAAATACCACAAAAAGCCAGTTGTGGCGGGACTTTTAGCCTCAAGATACTAACAAATTGTGGACAAAGACACCCTAATTAACCAATGGTCAGTTGGCTTTTACCAATGCACCGGTTTTATTATCAGCGAAGTTGTATTTCTTCGCCTTTTACGGGCATGGTAACCTTTGCTCCTTCCCTTTCAAGATGCTCCTTCAGGAAGTTCATCGAATCCTCCTCTCCATGGGTAATGAATATGGTCTCGAGAGCACTGTTTTTTCGCACCTGGGCAAAGTATTCAATTAGTCCATTGTGGTCAGGATGGCCGCTGAATGCATCGGTTGAAGCGATCTTTGCATACACTGTTTTGCTCTTCCCTTTCATGTATACGTCTGAGTTCCCTTTCAACAACTGGTCACCCAGAGTGCCTGGAGCACAAAAACCGGCTATTAGAAAGGTGCATGCCGGGTTTTGTATGTTGTTGGTCACATGTTCTCTGATCCTCCCTCCTTCCATCATTCCAGCGGAAGAGACAATTATGCACGGTTCATAGTGGTTCTCCAGAATTTTCCTGTCGTCATCGTCCTCTATGAAAAATAATTCAGGATATCTGAAGAGGGAGTCATGATCTGTAAGAAAGTCCCTGGCTTCTGAATTTAGGTATTCCGAATACCTTTGATGAATGCCTGAACTGAACATCCCCATTTTACTGTCTGCAAATACCCGTATCCCGCGAGGGATCTTTCCTTCCTCAAAAAGTTTGTGAATAACGAAGAGTATGGCCTGCGTTCTGCCGACACTGAATGCAGGAATGATCAGTCGTCCGGGCTGATCAATGCATGTGGCCCTTATGTAGGATTCAATGACCTCCTCCCCTCGTCTGAACTCATTCCTGTACCTGCCTCCGTAGGTTGATTCCATAACAAGATAATTGAGGTTGGACATAGGGGTTGGATCTACAATGATCTTGCTCCCTTTGTTTCCCAGATCACCGGTAAACCCGATGACTTTGCTCTTTTTGTTCTCTGTGTAGTGGATCTCTACAGAGGAGGCGCCCAATATATGGCCAGCCTCTTTGAATACCACAGACAATCCCTTATGTATCTCAAACTGTATGTTGAAGGGCCAGGTTATTATGCGATCCATCGTATCCATTACCTGTTTGTGGCCGTACAGTCGTATGTAATTGTTTTCTGAAGATTTACCTTTTTTCCGCTTTTTCCCCTGTATTTTTTGTTTAAGACCTTGAATGTTAGCTGAATCTGATAAAAGAATGTCAGTTAAAGCCGCCGTTGGTTCTGTACAAAGTATCTGACCTTCAAATCCCTGGTTGATCAACGTTGGCAGGTTTCCTGAGTGGTCCAGATGGGCATGGGTCAGAACAACAATGTCTATATCTTCAGGATCGAATGGGAAGTATGAATTTTGTTGTATCTGATCTCCTTCTTCATAACTCAATCCGCAGTCCACAAGTATCTTATATCCTCCATCAGTTGTGAAGAGATACATGCTTCCCGTTACCTGCCTTGCTGCGCCATGAAAACCGATTGTTGCCATACCTGAATAAGCGCCGCAAGATAATTACAGTACCCGGATAAGAAAAATCTAATCGCGAACGACGAATTTGCCGGAAAAAATAGCAGAATTCTCTTTATCGATCGCCTTAATTAGGTACATGCCCTGTCCTAAATCTATGTCAAGTTTGTTGCTGTTCCTTTGCAGAGTATCTGTTTTTACTATTTCACCTAAAAAATTATAAATAAGCACGTTGTATTCCTTGCTCGGCGGGAGGTCGATGTATATAGAACGACTGGCAGGATTAGGGTAAACAGTCGCCGATCCTTTGCTTATGCCACGCGCATTAACAAACCCTGTAGCCCTGGAAAAATGCAGAACTGCAGCCAGCGCTCCCTTTGTTACCTCAATTGTAGCATTGGTATCTACGTGGATCAGTGAGTCTCCGGAGGTATGATAAAATGGATATTGCAGGCCATTAAATTGCCACAGGCCGGTAATTACATAACCTTTGTCCTGAAATGGCATATAATCAGAATTAAAGGCCTTTCCTGTGGTTGTTTGCAAGCTGGTGTAAAGCTCAATGGCCTGTGATAATGTGTCTGTATAGCTCCACGACTTCAAATTATTGAAATCAGGCAGGCTTTCATCGCGCTCGCAAACGATCTTGTCGTTATCAGAGCCTCCTTTTGTGCCGCCAAGCTGATCCAGATTTATCACAAGCAATACAGATGCGTTGATCCCCAGAACATTGTCTACGTAATGTTTGCTCCCAAAATACCCCTCCTCTTCACCTGCAAAATGAATAAAGCGTACTGGATTCCTGGTGCTGACGTCTGCAAGAAGCTCTGCCATTTTCAGAGAGGCTGCTACTCCTGTACCATTGTCATTCACCCCAGGGCCAGACCTGGTGTCATAATGGCTGGTGATAATTATCCAGGGGGCAGATCCATCCGTCCCTTTTTTCTCCACTATCAGATTGACATTAATGTTTGAAGACAACGGGTGAATGAAACTATCTTTGAAAATGTCCATATTGTTCATGTCAGAATACCTGCTTTCCAGCCAGTTCAAAGTATTCTCTAATCCCTTGGAACCATCATTCTTTATCCCGAATGACTCAAATTTGAGTAGATCAGTACTTAATCCCTGCACCTGATTTACTTTAACCTGTATTCTCTGGTCATAGGTTAGCTGGCCAAATCCTGAAGAAGAAATCAGCAGACATAAAATGGTTATAAGACCGTAGCGATTCATTTACTTATGTATAACAAAGATACGTCGTAAATTGTCTTCGATCTGCTCTACTTTTATCAGACTTAACTCATAATTATCAAGAATTCCCTGAGCAATTTCAGGCCATTCAATGAGGCAATAGTGTCCGGAGTCAAGGTAATCAACAATTCCCATGTCGAGGCATTCTTCGACGTCCTTGATGCGGTAAAGATCAAAGTGGTATACCGGCTGGTCCCGGAGATCATAATACGTGTTTACAATGCTAAAGGTCGGGCTGGACATTGAATCTTTCACTCCCAGTTTTCTGCATATCTCCTTGATAAGTGTCGTTTTTCCAGCTCCAAGATCGCCTTCAAAACCAATAATTCTATGCGATTTGCCAATGATCTCATCAGCAACTTTTGGAAGATCCTCCAACCGGACATTATCCATTACAGTCATTAACGCGCCTTTAGAACGACGAGAGGGATCAACATTTCTTCCATACTTATCCCGCCATGCTGTATGGTGTCCTTGTAATATTTGGCATAATAATTCAGGTTGTTCGGGTAAACAAAGAAGTCGCTTTCCCAGCAAAACGCAAAGGTGGACGTCATATGCTGCATAGGGAGCCCTATTAAGGATGGATCCTTAATAATAAAGGCATCCTTCTTGTCCAGAGCAAGGTTCCGGCCTGTTTTATAACGCAGATTGGTTGTGGTCTTTTTATCTCCTATTATTTTGACCGGGTTATTCACTTTCACGGATCCATGATCAGTGGTTATAATAACCCTGGCCCCCTGTTCTGCTATTTTCTTCAATGCTTCGTACAATGGAGAATGCAGGAACCACGATAAGGTCAGGGATCGATATGCCTTTTCGTCTTCCGCGAGTTCCCTCATCAGCTTAATGTCGGTTCTGGCGTGTGAAAGATTGTCCACGAAATTGTAGACAATTGTATTCAATTCGTTCTTGATCAGATTCGGTATGTTGTCGACAAGACCTTTTCCATGTTGTAAGTTTAGAATTTTCTGGTAGCTGGTGCGGTAGTCTTTGCGCAATCTTTGTAAAAGGTCTTCAAGGAAGTCATTCTCGAAGTTGTTCTTCCCTCCTTCATCTTCATCGTTGCTCCATTTGTTAGGGAACCGCTTCTCAATATCTATAGGAAGCAGGCCGGAAAACATGGCGTTACGGCAGTATTGAGTGGTTGTTGGCAAAATACTAAGGTAAATGTCCTCTTCTTCTACCCTGAACAGATCAGTAAGCGCCGGCATAATGGTTTTCCACTGGTCGAATCTAAGATTATCAATTACAAGCAAATAGGTAGGGATCATGCCCATAGCCTTTTCTACCTCCGGTATAACCTTTTTCCTGAGTACAGTATGAGACATGATCGGAGCTTCGGTATTGTCAGGGTTCAGGAAGTCGGTGTAATTCTCGACTATGAACTTTGAAAATTCTTTATTCGCTTCAATTTTCTGTGTCTCAAGAACATCTTCCATTCCGGTTCTCTCAGAACTATCCATTTCCAGCTCGAAATACACCAGTTTCTTATAGGTGTCTTTCCATTGGTTAAAGTCCATCCGATCCATAAAGGACATGCCAATGTTTCTGAATTCCTGTTGATACTGACTGGTGACCCTTTCCGTAACTAAGCGTTTATTATCAAGTATTCGCTTGATAGACATGAGTATCTGCTTCGGGTTTACCGGTTTGATAAGGTAGTCTTCTATCTTGCTTCCGATGGCATCTTCCATTATATGCTCTTCCTCGCTTTTCGTGATCATTACGACCGGCACATCGCTTCTGATCTCCTTGATCTGCTTGAGTGCTTCCAATCCAGAAATCCCTGGCATGTTCTCATCAAGAAAAATAAGGTCAAAGGAATCGGATCTAACCTCATCCACGGCATCAACACCATTGCTTACAGTTGTTACACTGTAGCCTTTCTGTTCAAGAAAAAGTAGATGGGGCTTTAGAAGATCGATTTCATCATCTGCCCAAAGGATTTTTACTTCTGCCATAGGTTTTTATGCGACCAGTATCACAACTTTCAATAGTTAACGATGCAAATTTAGGAAGTTGTACGTCTTATTTTAATAATAACGTGTAAATGCTCCATTGGTTTACATTTCACCTCTTTAACGGATGCCAAAACACACATATTTTACATTAAGATATTCATCGATCCCGTATTTGGAACCTTCCCGTCCAAAACCGGATTCTTTTATTCCTCCAAACGGTGCAGATGCGTTTGAAATTGCAGTTTCATTGACCCCTATCATTCCGTATTCCAGTTTTTCAGCGATCTTCCAGGCGCGTGAAAGATCCCTGGTGTAAAAATAGGCTGCAAGGCCGTACCTCGTATCGTTGGCAAGATCGACCGCTTCTTCATCGGTTGAGAATTTATACAACGGCGCAACGGGCCCGAAGATCTCTTCCGAAAATATCTCCATTTCTGGGGTTACACCTGTAAGTACTGCAGGTGCGAAGAACAATCCATTTCTGTCATCATCGCTTTGAGAAGCCAATCTGGCACCTTTGGCTATCGCGTCTTCGACCAGCCCCGAAACCTTTTCCAACGCTTTCTTATTGATCAGTGGACCCAGGCTGTTTTCTGATTCAAAACCGCTTCCATATTTCATTTGTCCCGTCTTTTCAGCCAACCTGGATTGAAATTCTTCATAAACGGTGTCCTGTACCAAAATTCTGTTGCTACAGATACAGGTTTGTCCATTGTTTCTGAACTTGGAAGAAATTGCTCCTTCAATGGCCATGTCCATATCTGCATCTTCAAAAACTATCAATGGTGCGTTCCCCCCAAGTTCAAGTGATAGTTTCTTTAAGGTAGGTGCCGATCTCTCCATCAGCCACTTACCTACTCTAGTTGATCCGGTAAATGAGATTTTTCTTACCATAGGGGATGAAGTAAGTACTTCTCCTATCGGTACAGGATCTTTAGCAGTGACCACATTGATAACGCCTTTTGGAAAGCCAGCTTCTTCAGCAAGGTATGCCAGTGCCAAAGCTGAATAAGGCGTTTCATCGCTGGGTTTTAATACAATGGTACATCCTGCTGCAAGGGCAGGAGCAATTTTTCTGGTGATCATTGCATTGGGAAAATTCCAGGGTGTAATTGCTGCACAAACGCCTATAGGTTGTTTAACCACTGTCATTCTTTTGTCCGGATGATTGCTTGGTATCACATCCCCGTAAGCCCTTTCTGCCTCAGCCGCGAACCATTTGATAAAGGATGCTCCGTAGTGGATCTCCCCTTTTGCTTCAGAAAGTATTTTTCCTTGCTCTAAGGTTAGTAAGTGTGCCAGCAGATCTACATTTTCCTTAATTTTCTGATGCCACGTCATGAGCAATGCCCCTCTTTTGGCTGCAGTCGTTTCCGACCAGACAGGAAATGCATCAGAAGCGGCCTTAATTGCCCGTTCACAGTCGTCTGCATTGCAATCCGTCACATGGC
>DJML01000025.1 GCA_002436505.1 Bacteroidetes bacterium UBA6491
CGCATTCGACCACTCTGCCATCTCTCCTTAACAGGCGGCAAAGATAATTTTAGTGGCTTAGTTTGCAAAAAATGTTTTAAAAGATTTTTGGGATATTTTCCTTGGTTCAAAAAGTACGTACACATGTCCTGCATCCCCCTCGCTAGACATCTTCATTGGCAGCCTTCTTTGATTTTTCTCTTATGATAGATTTATTGGGATAAACAAAATTATATTTATGTCCTTGCATCATTCTTTCCTCAAACTCTAAACCAAGCTTGTCACAGATCATCGTAAGAGTTTCTACCGGACTGTGAACTATGTCAAAATAATCTATTGGAATTACGTTTTCTGTTATGGAATTCATAATAGATATTGATTTGTCGTATTCCCTTTCAGCCTGCTTTTGAGACATTTTGGTTCTGGTGGTAATACTTTTTATCACTTCATCCCTGTTTCTTGTGATAGTTATGATAGTGGCTCCTTTGTCAATATAATCCTGAATTGACATTGCTGAGGTTGGAAATGGTCTTAACTTGTGGTGTCTGGTCTTTGGGAAAAAGTCAAAATTTGCAATTCGATTCATAAGATGCCCGAACTTAGAGGCACGTTGGTTCATCCTGATCTGTCTCCAGACCAGAAGTTTATTGCCATTGACCTCCTTCCCTATCAACTTTAAAACATCCTTTGTGGTGGATTCAAAAAGCATATTGATCTCTGAATGCCCGCCCAACATTGCAGTCAGTAAAGTTGTACCGCTTCGCTGGCAGCCCAGAATCAGCAATAGTTTTAATTTCTTATCCTTCATTAACCAAAAACATTAAATTTTCGCTTTACAAATTTAGCTCCCCAGAAAGTAGTAACGTAATAACCAAGCATTTTTAAACTTAATCCTGACCTTAGAAAGTAAAATCTGGCGTTAGCCATATCATCGATCAGGTAGAAATATCTTGCTCTTGAACCATGAATTCTTCGGTATGCGATCTTAGTCTCAGCTGGAAATTCCTTCTGATAATTTTCAATGAACATTAATGAAAAATAAAAATCGATTCTCCGGTATTCCTGGTTCAAAGAAAGGTTGGTGCTTTCAACATATCTTTTATACAATGATTCATGCACCTCAATTGAGTCGTTATTATGGAATAGCCTCAACACCCAGTCGAAATCGACAACGCCAAAATGCTCTTCAAAGATGATGTTCTTCAATTCCTTTCTGAACACAATGGACCCAAGGTAAGTATTCTGACCGGAAAGGGATTTGGTGAGCTTATCCAGAAAAGTCTTATTCTTTTCATAGTAAGAATACTCCCTGGAATCATCTTTTACGCGCTTTACTTCCTTCTGCTTACCTGAATCCACAACAGTATATCCCGAAGTTACAATCGGGACCTTCTGCAGATACGGGATCAGCGCACGTACCCGTCCGGAATCCCAAAGGTCGTCATGATCGGCGATACATATATAATCACCGGTAGCGTGGCTTAACCCAATATTTCGACCCTTATTAGGTCCTCCGGAATTACTTTCTGTGCTAAATCTAATTACCGGAAATTTGTCCAAAAGATTCTTTGTGTTGTCAGTTGAACAATCATCAACCACGATCAATTCCAATTCAAAATCAACCCCTTCTCCTTCTTGCGCAAGAATAGATCTCAGGGTATTTTCAATTGTTTTTTCCCCGTTGTACGTAGTTACAATAACTGACAACTTTATCATTCCGTTCATATATGCTTGCAATGAGGATCTGGTCAATGCTTGCTGTTGCAATTTTACGCCTCTAATGTTAGAAAAAAAAAAGACCGTTACAAGGGCATCCTATTTTGTGGATTTTCAGACGAAAAAGCGACCTATAAGACCAGGCACTTACAATTATGGTTGATCAATTTTAATCCATTAATCTTCTAACAATAAAAAAACCGCCCCTTGCGAGGCGGTTCTCCTTTTACCTGGATCAATTGGATCCTAATTCTTAATGATCCGGCTTGAATATACTTCATTAAGAGATTCTACTGTGATCAGATATGCTCCTGGTTTAACAGAAGATACATCTATCATGGCAGAACCGTTATTCAATTCCGTTTCAGTTACAGTTTTGGTCATTACAACCTTTCCAGTCATGTTTATTACTGATACAGTGGTTTCACCGATTACATTTTCAGGGATCTGAACTGTTACGATGCCTTTAACCGGGTTTGGAGATACAGTTACCTCGCCAACCGGACCACCGAAGTTCACAGTTCTTATCACTGAGTAATCCCATGTGCCGTTAAAATCAGTTTGTTTGATTCTATAGTAGTTGACACCCATAATTGGATCGGCGTGAATGTACTCGTAATGTTTTGCTGAGGTTGAGTTTCCTGCTCCCTTAACAATACCAATATCTGTAAAGTGTACACCATCAGTGGAATGTTGAACAGTGAAGAAATCATTGTTCATTTCCTGAGAGGTTGACCAGTTCAGGACAGATGCATCGCTTCCTAATTTGTTCGCCTGGAAGTCGAGCCATGTTACAGGAACTGCAGCTCCCCATACTCCAAAGTATCTTAAAATTGTATCTATAGATGATGTAAAGGACAAAGCATAGCCAGCGCCACCTTCTGTTACAGTAGGTGTAGGTACTTTACCATCAACATTTACTTTCAATACAAAACAATCTGATCCTGTACCATCGGTCCACTCCATAGTTAATTCAGGAGCATATGGAGCGCCGTTGTAATCCTTAGTTCTAATCCATCTACCGTTCTGGTCCTCATCAAGGAAGAAAAGAAGGAAACTGGATTGTCCTCCATATCCTGGCAGGCCAATTACTTCCTGGAATGCACTTGCAATGTTCGGAGTGTAATATGCTTCACCATCTGTCCAATCTTCGTTAATTACCCATGTGGTGGCTGTAGTAAGATTTGATTTTCTATTACTCAAATCACTGGTCTGGCCAGTTTTTACTGCACCTGCATTAGTTTCTAATTCACAAGCGATCTTTGTTTGCACAATACCACTTGAATTTCCTGCGGCAATAAATTTAACATGAGCATCAACCACAACGTCCCCTACTTTCAATCCGATGTTCTTAAATCTGAAGGCTGCAATTTGATCGCCGATATTTATGGAGTCAGCGTTAAAAAATACCAATCCACCATCTTCAACTGCGTCATCAGTAGGACCTGAAACCAATTTAGTGGTTTTACCTGCGTTGTTACTTGTTGCGTCACCACCGTATTGTGTTGTAAACACAAACTCTCCGGTTTCGTCAACTTGTACTGTGTCAAGCCATCCTCCAGTATTAGCAACACCGTCGCAGTTGTCATCGTCATATAGTTCAACCACGATTCCAATAAGGCTATCCTGATTTACATCTTCTGAACCTTGCATCACCGAATCCTTGTTCACATCTTCGTATACTCTTCCAGTTATAAGAAGTCCGTAGTGGTAAGAGAAGTTGTTCTCATCATAATAATCACCAGCACTTCCAGCTGTAGGATCTATTGCTAATTGAAAGACCTCATAATTTGTATTTATCGGGTAATCATTAACGTCTGAAACGATAATATATTCATCACTGGCCGCAAAAGGAATCCTAAAATCATAGAAACCATTGTAATTCGTGTTTACACTGGCAACAATTGAATCTTCATTTCCGTCAAGGACGCCATTTCCATTATCGTCAAGATATAGTGTTACAGTAATGTTGTTTCCTCCTGTTTCATCTGCCTCAAAGATCGCGCTGAGATTTGCATCGTTAAACACATAACCAGAAATACCTATGTAATTAATTGGTAGATTTTGAAAAGAAATGGTAGTCAGATCACCATTAACGGAAGTAGTGGTAACCGGAAACCATAAGGCTGAATTTGGATCGATAAGGTATATTTCACCTTCATTCGTAGATCCGAACATTTGTCCTGAACTGTTAAATGTTAATCCCTCAATTCCCAGATCACCCATTTTACCAACAAGTTCTGCTTCTGCCGTCCAGTTGGTTCCAGGGATCAGGTTGACCTTATACAGACTCATCCCGCCATTCTGTACGCCTAAATAAAGGTCATTGGTCAGCGGATCGAATTTCATTGAAGTAACAGTACCTTCCGCAATACCGGTAACTTCAATAATATCAGTACCCCCGGGGGTAAGATCACCGTCGATCAATCCTGTTGACCGGTTGATCACTGATAGGAAAATACCTGTTGCGCTAATAGCGTCGTCTGCATTGACCACCCAAAGGTTGCCAGATGCATCAAACGACATGCCATTATAAATGTCTGGATCTTCTGCAATATTGACGTCAATTTCACTAGACGAATATTGTTCTACTGTTGTACTGTTGGATTCAACATAATACAATTTTTCTACATTGATGAACCAAAGGGTGTCATCGTAATACGCAGAAGCACCAACATCAGATAACGTTGTGCTGCTGTAGGTCAGAGTGAAGCTGTCAACTCCGGTCACCGTTCCATTAGCTGCCATTGAAACTTCGATCAATTTATCTGTTTCAGTGTTAAAGGAATAACCGGTAGATTGACTCCACGCGTTTGTCAAGAATGATAGGTTTGTCAAAATGAGTGCTCCCATTACGACGAGGCTCCTCATGGTTCGGGTAAAAGTCTTCATGCTACTTAAATTTGATTAGTGATAATCACAATGTATGCCAAATATAATCATTCACTTCAAATGTTCTATCAATGGTACTTTTCCACTACTGAGAACTGCACTTATTTCGCATCATCAAATAATTGATTATCATCATATTAAACGTTAAAACAAATTTACTCTGAATTTATTTTTTCATATAAAAACACCCACCGAAGATAAATTGGAATTATCCCAATATGGGAAATAATGGTTCCAAAATCGAGATGAAATTTCATCAAATCCCAGTTTAAAATTCGAATAACCGATGAAAGGAAAAATCGAAATATCAGTTTAACTAATTACCAATTACATATTTAATAAAAGCAAGGGACTACTTTTTAACACACTGTAGATAAATAAGCGACCAAGGATTTCATCCAAACCCTTAGTATTAGTATTTTCGGTGGGTTCAATTGATAGCGTAAATTTTAAGAAAAGAAGTGGTAGAAAACGAGAACATCATATACGATGAGAGCAGTATACGATCTCTGGACTGGCGGGAGCATATCAGGCTCCGACCGGGGATGTATATTGGTAAGTTGGGAAATGGGTCGTCAGCTGATGATGGAATATATGTTCTTCTTAAAGAGGTGGTCGACAACTCTATTGATGAGTATGTAATGGGCCATGGGTCGAAGATAGAGATCGATATTGATGGCAGAATGGTCTCTATACGCGATTATGGAAGAGGTATTCCGCTTGGCAAGGTCGTTGAATGTGTATCCAAGATCAATACAGGCGGGAAATATGATTCGAAAGCTTTTCAAAAATCTGTAGGCCTGAATGGCGTTGGTACAAAGGCTGTAAACGCCCTGTCGACTTACTTTAAGGTCCAGTCCTTTCGTGATGGAAAAACAAAAATCGCTGAGTTTTCGAAAGGTGATCTTACCAAAGAAAGTGATGCCAAGACCGATGAGAAGAATGGTACGCTGGTTGTGTTCGAAGCTGATGACTCAATATTCAAACATTACAGATACATACAGGACTATATTGAGAACCAGGTTTGGAACTATTGTTATTTGAACGCAGGACTTAGCATCTGGCTTAACGGTAAACGCTATTTCTCTAAGAACGGATTGCTTGATCTTCTGGAAAGAAAGACCGACGAAGAACAACTTAGGTACCCTATCATCCATCTAAAAGGAGATGATATTGAGGTAGCGCTTACCCATGACAGTCATTATGGTGAAGACTATTACTCTTTTGTCAACGGGCAACATACCACCCACGGCGGGACACATCTCACTGCTTATAAGGAAGCTATCGTTAAAACCCTAAGAGATTTCTACAACAAGAACCTGGATCCATCCGATGTACGTGCTTCGATCGTTACAGCGATCAGCATTCGGGTGCAGGAACCTGTCTTTGAATCACAGACAAAAACAAAGCTTGGTTCTAACGACATTGGTCCTAAAGGCCCAACGATCAAATCTTTTATCAACGACTTTATAAAGACAAAGCTTGATAATTACCTTCACAGGAATCAAAACATTGCAGATGCACTGTTAAAAAGAATCCAGCAATCTGAGAAGGAAAGAAAAGACATGGCCGGTGTTCGAAAACTTGCCAAAGAAAGGGCTAAGAAAGCGAATCTGCATAACAAGAAATTAAGAGATTGTCGTGTTCATCTAACCGATAATGACGGTGATAACCGGTCTGAATCGACGCTATTTATTACTGAGGGAGATTCAGCCAGCGGTTCTATTACCAAATCAAGGGATGTCCAGACTCAGGCAGTATTCAGTTTACGTGGAAAGCCACTTAACTGCTACGGGCTTACTAAGAAAGTGGTCTATGAGAACGAGGAATTCAATTTACTGCAACACGCCCTTGATATTGAAGAAGACCTGGAGAACCTCAGATATCAGAATATAGTAATTGCCACAGATGCAGATGTCGACGGTATGCATATCCGTTTACTCATGCTCACCTTTTTCCTGCAGTTCTTTCCTGATCTGGTAAAGGCCGGGCATCTATTCATACTAGATACTCCGCTGTTCAGGGTCAGAAATAAAAAAGAGACCATCTATTGCTATTCTGAAGAGGAAAAGCAATCAGCTATCAGGAAACTGACCGGCGCTCCGGAAATAACAAGATTCAAGGGACTTGGGGAAATATCACCGGATGAATTTGGCATGTTCATAGGCGACGAGATCAGGTTACAGCCAATAATACTGAATGAAGAAACAGCTGTTCCTAATCTTCTGGAATATTATATGGGTAAAAATACACCAGACAGACAACAGTTTATTATTGAGAACCTTCGTGTTGAAATAGATGAAACGAATGAGGATGAGGAGTTGGATATTGATCTTGAGTCCAGCACAAAGGCCAGCAAACAAAAACAAAAAAAAGAAGCCGCATAATAATTTAAGAGGGTATTGGATTAGATGAGCGAAGAATTGAATAATTTGTCAGAAAGGGAGAATTCTGGAGAAAAAGCCGTTCGTGGTCTTTACGAAGATTGGTTTCTCGATTACGCATCTTACGTGATCCTGGAGAGAGCTGTACCTGCATTAGAAGACGGACTGAAACCTGTACAGCGGAGAATTCTTCACAGTATGAAGTTACTTGATGATGGACGTTACAACAAGGTGGCCAATATCATTGGATATACCATGCAGTTTCACCCACACGGAGATGCTGCAATTGGTGACGCCATGGTCAATTTGGGACAGAAAGACCTTTTGATCGATACACAGGGCAACTGGGGGGATATAAGGACTGGTGACAGCGCCGCAGCGCCACGTTATATTGAAGCACGACTGACTAAATTTGCACTTGATGTCGTTTTTAATAAGCAAACTACCAACTGGCAGAAATCTTATGACGGCAGAAAACAAGAACCGGTAACACTTCCGGTAAAATTCCCGCTGCTTCTTGCGCAGGGAGTTGAAGGTATTGCAGTCGGTCTGTCGACCCGGATACTTCCACATAATTTTTGTGAACTGATCAAAGCTTCTATAGATATTCTAAAAGGCAAGACTCCTCATATTCTTCCTGACTTTGCTACAGGTGGTTATGCTGACCTGAGCGATTATAATGAAGGCATGCGAGGTGGTCGTGTCAGGGTGAGATCAAGAATTGAAGAGAAGGATAAAAAGACACTTCTCATCAAGGAAATTCCTTACGGAACAACTACATCCTCTGTGATAGATTCCATTATCAAAGCAAATGATAAAGGGAAGATCAAAATAAAAAAGGTAGTTGATAACACTGCTAAGGATCTGGAAATTGAAATTCACCTGGCTTCAGGCATTTCGACAGACAAGACGATTGATGCGCTTTACGCATTTACAAATTGCGAAGTCTCTATCTCTCCCAATGCATGCGTTATTTTCGACAACAAACCATATTTCCTTTCTGTAAATGAGATCCTTCGTCTAAACACGGAGAAAACTGTTGAACTTTTAAAGCAGGAACTTCTTATTAAAAAGAATGAACTTGAAGAGAAATGGCACTTCAGTTCGCTTGAAAAGATCTTTATTGAAGAGAGGATCTACCGGGACATTGAAGAATGTGAAACATGGGAAGATATCATTCAAACGATCGATAAAGGACTAGACCCCTTCAAGAAATTACTTAAGAGGGAGATCACTGAAGAAGATATCACCCGGCTAACGGAGATCCGTATTAAAAGAATTTCAAGGTTTGACTCCTTTAAAGCAGATGAATTACTTAACCAGATAGAGGAAGACCTTAAGACAGTAAACAATAATCTGGAAAATCTGACAGAGTACGCCATTGATTATTATAAGGACCTGCTCTCAAAATATGGAAAAGGGCGTGAACGGAAAACAGAGATTCGGGAATTTGATAATATTAACGCAACGGTCGTTGCTGTAGCCAACGAGAAACTCTACGCCAACTTTGAAGAAGGATTTGTCGGAACAGGACTTAAAAAAGAAACATATATCACAGACTGCTCTGATATAGACGATATCATCGTCTTTCGATCTGACGGCAAATATTCCGTGAGCAAGGTAAGCCAGAAGGCCTTCTTTGCGAAAGACATTATTCATGTGGACGTATGGAGAAAAGGCGACGACAGAAAGGTATATAATGCCATATACCTTGATCCTAAATCGGGGAAAACCTATTCAAAAAGATTCAGTGTTACCTCAGTGACCAGAGATAAGGAATATGACCTTACTACAGGTACTCCAGACTCTAAACTGCTTTATTTCTCTGCAAACCCGAATGGCGAAGCTGAAGTTGTTACCATTCAGCTGCATGGCATGGCAAAAGCAAGAAACAAGATCTTTGACTATGATTTTGCTGATCTCCTTATCAAAGGACGGGGGTCCAGAGGAAATACCGTTACAAAATACAGAATTCGAAAGATCAACCTAAAGGAAAAGGGTAAGTCGACCATTGGAGGACGTGATATTTGGTATGAACCGGCTATTGGAAAGCTAAACATTGACGGTAGAGGAGAAAAATTAGGCAGCTTCCAGACAGATGACCTTATTCTGGTCATTTATCGTAACGGTGAGTACGAACTCACCTCTCACGAGCTTACAAACCGTTATGAACCAAACGACGTGGTTAGAATTGAAAAATTTGACCCTAAAAGAACGGTTACATGCGTTTATTTCGACGGAAAGAATAAGGCAGAATATGTTAAACGATTTATTGTTGAAACATCTACTGTTGGTAAGCGTTTCGGATTTATCACGGAAAGCAGATCAAGTAAAATTCTCTTTATAACCACCTCCAAATCGCCGGTAATTCAATTATTCACCAAGAACAGCAAAGGCGTTAAGAAAGAGGAGGTCATCGAATTGAACGAATTTATTGATGTAAGGGGTTGGAAAGCCCAGGGTAACAAGTTGACCTATGATAAGTTTATAAAACTTACACCGGTAGAAACTGATGATCCTGAAGATGATCAGGATGAGGTTGCTGAGGAGGAAGAAACTGGTAATGGCAATGACCCATCAGATGAAATGACAACGAGTGAACCTGAATCTCAAGATCTTAAGGAGACTGATAAAAGATCAGAAGCACCACCAAAATCCACGGGCGATCTCAAGAAGAAACAGAAAAACAAAAAGGATACTTTTACCTCTGGTGACCAGTTGAACCTTTTGTAGCTTACTTCCGCATAAGGCTCCCTTTATAACCTTATATTATCTCAGAACTACCTGATGAGGACTTTCTTAATTACCGTATTTTTCAACGTTACGGCCTTTACAAAATAAACGCCACCAGAAAGATCCGACACATCAATTTCAGTTTTTTCTCCTTTATCAAGCCTAACAGACAGCAGTATTTTCCCGTTTACATCATGGATCTGTATCTCTGTGCCTGAGGACAGGCTGTTTTCAATGTACAAAATGTCATTTACAGGATTCGGATATATAAAAATATCACCCTGGTCAGTATTTAACTCTCTTACCCCCAAAGGATCAGTACCTTCAAGCAATAACGACAACACATCAGCTTTTCCGCTAGGGAAATTCTCCGGATACATGGTCACGCTATTCCTGATGATCTCAAACGTGTCAAAAAGTATAATATCATCTATGTACCATCCTTCTCCGCTTGCTGCTGCGTCACTGGTAAATCTAAACCTTATACTGACCGTTCTATCCGCGTAATTTGAAAGATCAGCTGCAGAGAAAACAAAGCCGTTAGAACTTCCGGTAAATGCATCTCTACCTGAAATAGCGCTGGCCGGATTGGTTGCTATTACATTATTGTAACCGTTAACAATAAAATCCTGACCAAGATCCTGCCAACCGCTGCCTGTGTCAATCTCAACCACTGCCCCATCCCATCCATCTTCCGTGTTATAGTAGTGATAAAAACCAAAAGCAGGATTACCGGCGCCCAATGTAATTTCGCCCGTTAGAAAACGGTCACTTTTTGAACCAGGATTATCAATGAACCAGCTTGAGAATCCAGAATGACTTTTATCGCTGGTTATCGTAAAACCACCTACTCCTGTTTCTGTGACCGGTACCCAGAAATTACCACCTGACTCAACATCATCTTCAAATGAAATAACGCTGTACCTTTCATTTGCAACTGCTACATTCAAATTACAACTGAAGCTGTCGTATGGCAGTATACTGTCAATAGTAAAACGTGCAACATTCCCTTCGTACGTCCAGTCACAATTATCTGTTAATGACCTGGTGATCAATCTATTGTCAAGGGTGTCAACGATAAGTATATTCTTGATCGTTTTATCACTGAAGTTCCTCACAACAAAACGATAGGATCGCTCATCCCCTCCTTTTACAACTTCATCTGCATACTTTTCAATCGTAGGATCAAAAATGTCTGCTGGAATATCAAAAGCTTCGACGCCATCAGAACGACTTGCGGATGACCCCTGATCTGCACTATAACCGAGTCCTCTTTTCGCAAAAACAGTCCAGATTAGCAACTGGTTTCTTCCTCCGTTATTGATCTTATCAGCAAGTAAAATTGCATCCCGTGCATCGGCAAATCCAGGTCCGCACTTTTGAAGTTTCATCCCGTCTATCACCAGACGCATAGCAATGTTATTACCTCCAGTGCCATTGTAAATATCACCGTCGTAACCGTATTCTTCAATGAAGGCCCAATACATGTCCCATATCATCTGACACCATACACTTCCAACACCGTGCGGAACACTAAAAGATGGATTTGCTACGTCAGCATATGTTGTGGGATTTATTAATGTATCTGTAGAGTACGCATATGGCCTGATTCCTTTTCCGTTGATACCCTGACCTCTGGCATACGTGCCTATTCCTCTTTTCATACTTCCGGAGTCACCGGGCTCGTGAGTCATGACCAGTGCGAAAAAATCACTCCACCCCTCGCCCATTTGCTCCTGATTGGACAAACAGCCCGAGTTTGATGGTCCGCCAGTCAAACGAACTGATATTCCATGTCCGTATTCATGGGCAATAACCCCGTTATCAAAATCACTATCTCTGAAAAATGTTAATTCTGTTGAATCGTACATACTGATACTTACAGCGTTGCTTTTTGATAGTTCGTTCTTGAATACATCGCCATCTGCCTTTGAGAGCATCACCGCCGGTATAGTGATAGAAGCGTCACTTCCGGTCATCGAAAACGGTGCGCCATTCAGGTTGTTAATTACAATAGCAGCGATAGCACCTGCTTCCTGCGCATTTTTTACTTTAGTGGTAAAAGTACAATTCCCCCTGTCCAGCAAAGCAATCTTGCCATTAACTGCACTTTCATTGGTTATTGTAAAACATCCTTCGCTTGGTGATGCAGATGTATCCTCCACAAGAACCAATTCCCCGCTTACCGGGGTAATGCCCAGTTCACTGCCAAAAAGGGCCTGCCGGATGACATAAGAACCTTCGATCGCTGTTGGAGAATGAACCACTAAGTTCGCTCCGGGAATCGTCCCCCACAAATACATTTGCATCCGACCATTGACACCGTCAGGGAAAGTAGCAAAATTGGCGTTATTATACCCGCCTCCATCCTGAGCTTCAGCGATCACATAATCACCTTCGATCCCACCGTTTCCGTAATTGTTCCACTGGAAATTACCTGAAGGCTCATCAAAACCATAATGGTGCCATACGTCATGCATGATATTGTTCCAGTAGAAAAGATTAATGATCGCAGCATCCGTATAGTTACTGGCACTTTTTGAAATGTCAAAGTCAGCTAAAAAAGAAAGACCTGATCCTCCGTCTACAGGATTGGCCTCCGTATTATTATCAGCGTCCTTATCTTCCCCTGCCACGACATTATTTCCTCCTGTAAATGTGAATTCAGCCCCTGCGTTTCCATCAATATCGTGCCAGCCGAAAGGAGAAGATGCCTCGTCTGATGGCTCGGACACAATGGTCCTGTTCCCATGGTTTGGACTTTCAATAGGCCAGGCAAACACCTGATATTCATTTGTACCTTTTGTTGCAGCGGAAGTTGCTGTGGAATTTGTTGTGCCACCAGGGATTTCCATTTCATGTTGATGGCCGCTATGCCCTTCTCCCCAGTTGCACTCAATAACATAATCGTTCTTGTCAAGAACAGCGCCTGTATTGGCGTCAATTCTCAAATTCCAGTAATGCGTATGGTCCTTGAAATATATTCCAACGTTCCATACAGGGATCAACATTTTATTTACCGGTAAAAGGTACGGCTTAACAAGTATCTCGTCGCTAGATATTGACGGAGAGATGAATTTTATCGGATGTTCTTCCTGTTGCCCATTAAGATCAATGACCTCGGTAACGTCATCTATTTCAGAAGATAAGCTGATTTCAAGGTATTCGGCGGCGATCTTAATTGCTTCAGTCGGCGTTAAACCAAAATTATAGTAATCGGATGCCTCAGATCGAACAAGATCATTATTAACATGTATCAAAATGCCGTCTTTCAAATGGAAGGAAAGCTGTGCATTATAAACTTCAATGCCTGCTTCTGTCTGATTGAAATAGTAATGCTCAAGCTGATTATGCTTCGTTGTGTAATGATCCTTCAGTTTTAAATGAGGAAGTTGATCCTTTGAAATGCTATAATCATTAACAAGTTGATATCTAATAGATTCAGGTATATCATTTTGTTGAGCGATAGAAATGAAAGGATAAAAGAACATGGTTAGGATGGCACCGATTAAAAGTGTGTATGTTCTCATATTGCTTATTCGATGTAAATATAATGCTTGATAAAATGGAAAACTCCTTTCTGACAATCAGATGACAGAAATCATGGTTTGAAAAAAAAGCAAGTATTTCCTTCTTCGATTTGAATCAAAATCGGTAATTCTTGTTCTCCCCGACACGCCAACCCGTCCATTTTTCGATGTAATAAAGGACAGCACTTTTTAACCGGAACTTTTTTACCGAGGGATCGCGGGAGAAGGACCAGTTCATCCTTTCAATTCGTTCTTTCATTACCTCTGGATGTGTACCTTCGAACTTTTTAATAGAATCAATTTGGGAGTAATCAAAGTCTTTGTCGGGATCAAAACGCTCTTCAATCCAGCGGTCATCGTGCCAGTATCTGTTTGCTTCCAATGATTTAGCCATCATGTGCCTGGGATGCCTCACCCAGCCATAATGGTAAATTTCAGCGTCTATCTCCTTGACTTTCAGTTTTTTGCCATTTATCCGAAACCCCTGAGCGTCTTTATATGAACGAATCTCCTTGTTGTTTCTGATAACGCGGATCTCATTTCTATACCAGGTTCTTGAATCTCCGATAAAATCATAGGATCCATAGAAATGCTTATATCGAAACAACAAACCATCTATTTCCTTCTCGTCCTTCCATTTCTCCATTGCAGATCGAATGCCAGGAATGTATTTTTCATGGAGGCATTCATCCCCCTGGATATAGAAACACCAGTCAGCTGCGCTATTTATTGCATCGAAAGCTTTATCTGTCTCAATAGCAAGTACCCTTCCTCCTTCCCTCAGCGAAAGATCCCATTCAGTGTCAACAATTCTTACTTTAGGATCAATGCCGGAAATCAATTCCCGGGTTTCATCTTCAGATACTCCCACAGCAACAACAACCTCGTCACACAATGGCAAAATTGATCGTATCGCTTCTACAACAGGGTAATCCAGTTTAATAGCATTTCTTATAAAGGAAAAACCGCTCACATACATGTGAGCGAATATAGATATCACAAAGCATATCACTTACCTTTGCGGCATGTATTTCAATAATATCCTTGAGACCATCGGGAACACTCCGTTAGTAAAGCTAAATCGCATCGTTGAAGGCGTTCCCGGAACAATACTAGCAAAAATAGAGACCACAAATCCTGGAAACTCAATTAAAGACAGAATGGCGCTTCGCATAATTGAGGATGCCGAAAGATCCGGTGCACTTAAACCCGGTGGTATTATAGTTGAAGGGACCAGCGGAAATACTGGAATGGGTCTTGCTATCGCCGGTGTTATAAAAGGATATAAATGCATATTTGTTACCAACGACAAGCAAAGCAAGGAAAAGGTGGATATGCTTAAGGCTGTTGGTGCAGAGGTAATTGTGTGTCCGACAAACGTAGAACCCAAGGACGCAAGATCCTATTATTCCGTGTCTAAACGTTTAAGCGAGGAGATACCCAACGCATTCTATGCTAACCAGTACAACAATCCGGCAAACGTTCAGGCACATTATGAATCTACAGGACCTGAAATATGGGAGCAGACCGAGGGTAAAATAACCCACCTGGTAGTTGGTGTCGGAACTGGCGGAACAATTTCCGGAACAGGCAAATACCTTAAAGAGAAGAACCCTGAAATAAAGATCTGGGGAATAGACACCTACGGCTCGGTGTTTAAGAAATACCATGAAACAGGTGAATTTGACGAAAGTGAGATCTATCCCTATATTACAGAAGGAATCGGTGAAGACATTCTACCTGAATGTGTTGATTTTAAGGTCATTGACAGATTCGAAAAGGTTACGGATAAAGACGGGCTCCTGTTTCAAAGACGGCTTGCAAGAGAAGAAGGCATGCTGGTCGGGAATTCGGCAGGAAGTGCAGTAGCTGGTCTTCATCAACTTAAATCCGAATTAAAACCGGAAGATGTTGTAGTTCTGATATTCCATGATCATGCAAGCAGATATGTTGGAAAGGCATTCAATGATGAATGGATGAAAGACAGAGGGTTTCTTGAGATAGAAAAACCTAGAACCGCTAACGATCTTATTGATAATCACCGCCATCTGAGCCTTATTACTGTTAAAGACTCCGACCCTGTTGAAAAAGTTTTTGAGCGAATGAACAAGTATTTTATTTCTCAGATCCCTGTTACTGATGAAAACAATGTGATCGTAGGAAGCATTGATGACACACATCTATTCGCTGATATCATGAAAGACCCGTCTATCAGGGAAGGCCTTGTAAAAGACGTCATGAGACCACCATTTCCCGTAGTGGATGCCCAGTTGCCACTGGAGGAAGTTTCAAAGCTCATTAATCGCCAAAATCCTGCAGTACTGGTTAATGACCTGTCCGGCACCACACATATTCTTACCCGATTCGACATAATAGAGGGAATTAACCCGAAGCCAAAAAAGTGATGATCTGCACAGATCAGATAGGCAATACGGTACAGATCAATAAAGAGTCAAAGCATTTAAGGATCGTTTCGCTCGTTCCTTCGCAGACCGAGCTACTTTACTATCTGGGTGCCAATGTGGTTGGCCAGACCATATTTTGTGTACATCCAGAGAATGTTTTCAAGGAAGCGGTCAAGATCGGTGGTACCAAACGACTGAACATCGATAAAATTCTATCTCTAAAACCGGATCTGATTATAGGCAACAAAGAGGAGAACGAGCGATCTCAAATTGAGGAACTGAGCAAACATTTTCCAACCTGGGTCAGCGACATCTTTACACTGGAAGATGCTCTTGACATGATTGGTTCCCTAGGCTTAATTACCGGAAACGATAGAGAATCCAACATACTGAAAAACAATATTTTACTGGGATTCAATAAACTAAATTCCAGCAATATTAAGACCAGATATGCAGCGTATGTAATTTGGAAAGATCCGATCATGATCGCTGGAAGAAATACGTTTATCAATGACCTTATGACAAGGTGCGGCCTAACGAACGTTTGTAAGGATGATAGCAGTCGTTACCCTGAGATCTCATTGGCTAAACTTCAGGAACATGCTCCAGAATACTTGTTGCTGTCAACAGAGCCGTTTCCATTTAAGGAAGAGCATGTCAATTTCTTCCAGGAAAATCTCCCGGACACGAAAGTGGTTCTGGTAGATGGTGAATATTTCAGCTGGTACGGCAATAGATTGCTGGGCTTTCCTGAATATGTTCAAAAGGAACTTCCTGAATTACTCAGGAGTTAAGAAAATCATCTACTTCATTTCTCACTTGTCTTGTGAGGCTTTCAGCTTCTTCCCTGGTCCTTCCTTCGGCATATAACCTAATGATCGGTTCAGTATTGGATTTCCTCATGTGAACCCATCCATTTTCAAAATCAATCTTTAAACCGTCCGTATTATTTAGTTGTTCGTTCTTAAATACGGTTTTCAAATGTTCCAGGATTGAATCAACATTTATTTGTTCGGTAAGCTCGATCTTGTTCTTACTCATCTCATAAAGAGGGAAAACTCTTTTGAATTCACTCATTTTCATTCCGCTGTGCGCTAAATGCGAAAGGAACAACCCCGCTCCTATCAATGCGTCCCTTCCATAATGAAGGTCCGGCACGATCACACCACCATTGCCTTCCCCACCGATGAGAGCATTTGTTGCTTTCATTTTTTCAACCACATTTACTTCACCAACTGCACTCGCCTCATAATTGCCACCATGCTTAAGGGTAATATCCCTGAGGGCACGTGTACTTGACAAATTAGATACAGAGGCTCTTCCTTTATTTCTGCTGAGCATGTAGTCAGCAACAGCAACAAGGGTGTATTCTTCGCCGAAGATCGTCCCGTCTTCAGAGACAAAACAAAGCCTGTCAACATCCGGATCAACGACTATTCCCAGGTCACACTTTTGTTCAACAACAACACGAGATATTTCCGTAAGATGCTCAGGCAAAGGTTCCGGGTTATGCGGAAAATTGCCATCCGGTTCACAGAATATTTCAACAATTTCAGTAATTCCTAATGCTTGCAACAACAACGGAATAGCAATGCCTCCTGTTGAGTTAACTGCATCAACAGCGACTTTAAAACCTCTGCTTCGGATGGCATTAATGTCCACTAAAGGATAATCACAAACCATTTGTACATGCCTGAACAGCCAGTCTCCCGCAGATGTGATTTCCCCGATATTCTTAAAATCCACGTAGGTTATTTCATCCTTCGCGGCAATAGCAAGCAACTTTTCGCCCTCTGCACCCGAAATAAATTCCCCTTTAGCGTTCAATAATTTTAAGGCATTCCATTGGGCCGGGTTATGACTAGCTGTAATGATTATTCCCCCATCCGCATTCTCTCCAGGAACAGCCAGTTCCACTGTCGGGGTCGTTGAAAGCCCGAGATCAATAACATCAATTCCACAGGCAACAAGAGTTCCTGTGACCAAAAGATTTACCATTGGTCCGCTCACTCGCGCATCTCTTCCTACAACTACCTTAGGCCTGCCTGATCCATCTTTGATCATTTCAGCATATGCACCTATGAAACGAACAATATCAGGAGGTGTCAGATTATCACCAACTTTGCCCCCGATCGTACCCCTGATTCCTGAAATGGATTTGATCAATGTCATAAACACAAAATTAATCGATACGAGACCGTTGCATTCACTAGTTTTGCACATCTTTTCACTTTGTCAGAATTATTAACAGAAACAAATGAAAAACGCCCGCAGCGCGATAATATTTATACTGATAGCATCTGCCATCATGCTCATTCCAATGATCATGTCTTCTCATAAATCGAAGGAGGTTGCATTGTCGGTTGCTTTTTACAATGTCGAAAATCTTTTTGATACAATTGATGATCCGGGAACAAATGATAAAGATTTTTTACCTTCAAGTAAGAAAAACTGGGACAGCAAGAAATATCAGACCAAGATCAATAACATAGGTCGTGTCATTGCACAGTTAAGTTCTGACAACGATGCTCCTGACATTCTTGGCTTGTGTGAGGTAGAAAACAGGGCGGTATTGGAAGATCTGATAAAAATGCCCGGGTTACACCATTTAAAGATCATACATCATGACTCCCCTGATCAAAGAGGAATTGATGTGGCTTTGCTGTATAATTCTGATGAGGTAAGTCCCATTAACAACAAAAACATCCCTGTAAATTATGAATCCGGCAGGAAAAGCAGGGACATCCTTTATACTGTGTTGCAAACACAAGAAAGGGATATTCTCCATGTTCTTGTAAACCACTGGCCATCCCGGTTTGGAGGGCAGTCCAGGTCAGAACCAAGGAGAATATTCACTGCGAATGTTGTAAAACAGGTCGTAGATTCTATTCTGCGAACTGATTCAATGGCGCAAGTCATAGTAATGGGCGATTTCAACGACGAACCTCAAGATCAAAGCATTAGCGAAACGCTAAATGCAGGGGATCAAAAGCAAAATATTCTTTTTAACCCGTTCCTGGCATTCTCTAAAGCCGAAGCAGGGAGCTATCTATATCGCGGTCAGTGGAAAATGCTGGATCAGATATTGATCTCAAAAGGACTTTGGGATTATTCCTCACTGGACTATGTTCCTGAATCAGGCACAATATTTGATCAACCTTGGTTAAGAAACAGTGAGGGGAAATCGGAGGGGTATCCTTTCAGGACTTTCGAAGGAAACAAATACCGTGGAGGCTACAGTGATCATCTGCCTGTGCATATAGACCTGTACCGCAACAAACACTGATCTGTTTCATTTCAAAAGTCGTTGATAAATACTTCCTGAAAGTAAAATTAAAACGTATTCAATACTGTACATTTTGAGTACATTTGTAAGAGCAGATCGGTCTGTCGCGTTCAGCTTGCTGAATGAGGAAAGTCCGGACAACATAGGGCAATGCACTTCCTAACGGGAAGGCGGGATAACATCCTGACAGCAAGTGTAGCAGAAAACAACCGCCACGGCCTAAAAGCCATGGTAAGGGTGAAAATGTGGTGTAAGAGACCACGCAACCCGGTGGCAACATCAGGTTGGTACAAACCTTGCATGTTGAAA